>NZ_DJDM01000024.1:0-58009 GCF_002431085.1 Empedobacter sp. UBA5924 | reverse complement strand
AAGTGGATTTTTTGTATTATAAATTTTATATTTTACTGATGTTGTTGTGCATCAATTACAGCAATGGTAACCATATTCACAATTTCGCGAACAGTACTATCCAATTGTAACAAATGAATTGGTTTTTTCATTCCGATCAAAATTGGTCCAACCGCTTCTATATTTCCTAATTCTTGTAATAATTTATACGAAATATTCGCTGATTCAAGATTTGGAAAAACTAATGTATTCGCATGCGTTCCTGCTAATTTAGAAAATGGAAAATTACTTTGTAATTTCTCTCTGTTTACTGCAAAATTTGCCTGAATATCGCCATCAACTAAAACATCTGGATGATTTTGATGTAGATAATTCACTGCATTCTGAACTTTAGAAACCGTTTCTCCTTTATTTGATCCGAAGTTTGAATAAGATAATAATGCAATCTTTGGTTCAATTTTAAATTTCTTAATTGTTTCGTTAAATTGCAATGTAATGTTAACTAAATCCTCTGAAGTTGGATCTAAATTAACCGTTGTATCACCTAAGAAAACTGGTCCTTTTTCTGTCAACATCATATACATACTCGCAACTTTTTGACCTTGTTCCGCTCCAATTAATTCTAAAGCTGGACGAATCGCTTGCGAATAATTTTTCGTCATTCCCGAAATCATTGCATCTGCATAACCAAACTCAACCATACATGATCCAAAATAATTACGATCTCTCAATAATTTTTTCGCATCAGATTTTGAGATTCCTTTTCGTTGACGTTTCGAATAAATAAAATCAACGAATTGATTGTATCTATCCGAATCTTCTTCAGCATTTGTATCAACAATTTCAACATCTTCCAAATCCAACATATAATCTTTAATCATTTGTTGAATTTTATTTTTCTTTCCTAAAATAATTGGAATAGCGATTTTTTCTTCCTTTACAATTTGCGCTGCACGAAGAATTTCGAAACGATCTCCTTCAGCAAAAACAACACGTTTTGGATTTGATTTTGCCGTTTGTGTCAAATTACGCATAATCGTACTTTCTTTTCCGATTCGCTTAATCAAAGACAATTTATATGCTTCGAAATCTGTAATGATATTTTTAGCAACACCAGTTTCGATCGCCGCTTTTGCAACCGCAGCCGAAACTTCTGGTAACAAACGGGGATCATTAGGTTTTGGAATTATATAATCTTTTCCAAATTTGATCGAATGATTATTGTATGCTTGCGTCACAACTTCAGGAACTGGTTCTTTTGCTAATTCTGCAATTGCTCGAACAGCAGCAATTTTCATTTCCTCATTAATTGTCGTCGAACGAACATCTAACGCTCCTCTAAAAATATACGGAAACCCCAGTACATTATTCACCTGGTTTGGATAATCAGAACGCCCAGTTCCCATAATAATATCTTGACGCGTCGCAACTGCTAAATCGTATGCAATCTCTGGATTTGGATTTGCCATTGCTAACACAATTGGGTTTTCTGCCATTGTATTCAACATATCTGCTGATAAAACATCTGCAGCCGATAAACCGATAAAAACATCTGCATCTTTAACAGCATCTGCCAATGTCGAAATATCACGATCTGTTGCCCATTCAGACTTAGAAGGATCAAGATTATCACGGTCAGAACGGATTACGCCTTTACTGTCTAACATCACGATATTTTCTTTCGTTGCACCAACAGAAATATACATTCCTGTACACGAAATTGCCGCAGCACCAGCTCCGTTTACTACAATTTTAACTTTAGAAATATTTTTTCCTTGTAATTCACATGCATTAATCAACGCTGCACCAGAAATAATAGCTGTTCCGTGTTGATCGTCGTGCATAACTGGGATATTCATTTCAGCTTTCAAACGTTTCTCAATTTCGAAACACTCAGGCGCTTTAATATCCTCTAAATTAATTCCTCCAAAAGTAGGCTCTAAAGCTTTTACCGTATTGATAAATTCATCAACATTTTTTGTATCCAATTCGATATCGAAAACATCAATATCAGCAAAAATTTTGAATAGAAGACCTTTACCTTCCATCACCGGTTTTGAAGCTACCGCACCAATATCTCCCAAGCCTAAAACGGCTGTACCGTTACTAATAACTGCAACCAGATTTCCTTTTGCTGTGTACTTATAAGCATTTTCTGGATCTTTTTCAATCTCTAAACAAGGCTCCGCAACACCTGGTGAATAAGCAAGCGATAAATCACGTTGTGTATTCGTAGGTTTTGTAGGCACTACTGCAATCTTTCCTGGTTGACCCATTGAATGGTAATTCAATGCATCTTTCTTACGATTGTCATTCATTTCTCTGTGGTTTATATTTTTTCAAAATAAATTTAGGTAAAATATATTCAACCCACTTATGACAGATGTTAGATTTTGATATTTTATTAAAATAAATTATCGAGTTATACAATTTTGAAGTTAATAATTATGAGGTTGATAAATTAAAAATTAAATCGAGTGGTAAACATAACTTGAGTTGGTCTCAACTTATAGATAAATCGTTGTTCATAATTGGAAGAAAAACTGTTTTGAGAAAAATATTTTTCATTAAAAAGATTATAAGCAGACAATTCAAAATCTATTTTCTTCTTTTTTAATGAATAACGATACATTAAATCTCCGAAAGTTGAATTTGGATTTAATCTTGAATCATCATTAACATACAAATCAAAATTAAGTTTTATATAATGCTGATCTACAGGAAAAAAATGTAATCCTATTTGGTGGATTTGATTGGTGATTGAACGTGATTCAGATTCCTTTGAAAACTTATTTTTATAATTTGTTAAACCGTATTTATATTCAAAAGTCATCCAACTTAATAATCTGAAAGATGCATCAAAATTAGAAGTTAAAATGGTATTGTGAATTTCGATTAAATCATCATTTAATAATTGATCGTAGGTTGTAAAATTATAACCTCCAGCTAAATTAAATGTTGTCTTAATTTTAGAAAAATATTGACTTATTTTAGCATTAACAGAATGTGTTTTTTGATGATTTTTTAAGTTCAAAGCTTCTAAAACTGTACTTGCATCCGCATTATAGCTGTAATTGTAGATTAAGTTATTTTCTGACCAATTGTACGAATATCCAAAATTGATAAACCTAGATTTTATCGGATTTTTATACTCGAAACGTAAAGAAGAAATCCATTTTTTTACTTCGTTAAAATTTCCGTCATTTTGTTGAATAGAATTGTATCGATACAATATAAATCCTTCGTGCAAACGTGTTAAACTCCCCAAATCATTAGAGAAATTATGCGAGGTTGATACTTTCCAGAATTTTGAAAATTCTAAACCTATATTAAATTTTGGTTCGATGTAAAAACGATTGTATGAAGTTTTATTTCCGAAAGAATTATTCTCTAAATTATACCACTGAAAAGGAATTCCAAAAGAAAAATTAAGTCGATTCTTTCTGTACGAAAAGTTATTTTCTACATACGGATTTAAAGTTGACCAGCGTGTATTGTTAGTAAAAGTAGAATTTATTGGTTGATTATCTGCTAACAAATCACTTTTCATTGTATGATTGGTGTACTTAATTCCAATTTTTGATTGTAGCGTTAAAGCTTTTATTCCTTTTGAAAATTCAGCGAAATTATTTGTCGAAAATTTCTCAAAATTAATTTGTTGAAACACATTTTGATAATCATTTCCGTTGTTTATAAAATCAGTAAAAACTCCAGGAGAAACACTTAAATTCTCGTTATAATTTCTGTATGCAATAACAGAACGCAACGTAATTAATTGTTTACCAACTTTCTTGATTGTATTAAACTGATTGGTAAACTGCCGATTTGGTTGTGTTAATCGTTGTGTAATAAAATTATTATTTTGATTGAGATCTCCTCTCGAACTGTTCCAGTCTCCTTTAAATTCCAAGACATTTTCAAGATAATTTTTAGAACTATTTTGAGATAATGTTGCTTTTAGATTAAGACTTTCTATTTGCAAATAATTTTTTTTGATTTCGTTGAGAAATATATCACCTGTTGGTAAAAAATATTGTGTGTTTGTTTCTCCGAATCGCTTTTGAAAATCGTTGTGATAAGACAAGTTAATTCGTAAATCTAGCTCTTTTTTTAATTTAAAAAGATGATTCCAAGAACCAATATTTATTGCATTATCTAACCAACGTTCGCCATCAAAATTGGGAGTTTGTACACCTGCAATTGATAACCAACTTTCGTTCGAAAATTTTTCAGAGTCATTTAAAAAATCTTCAAGACTTAAGGTTTTTAATTGACGAGAAACATCATTTCCACGATTATTTCCTTGATAAGAACCTATCATTTGTTGCTTTTTTGTGAACAACATTGGTGTAATATTCGCCTGATACAACAATGGTGAAGCGCCAAGACCAACTTCTGCTTTACCAGAATAGGTAATTTTGCTTTTTAGTTTAATATTTAATGCGGCTTTAGAGCTATAAACCAAACTGTCTAAAATCTTGATAGGCTGATGATTTTCTAAAATTTGTACTTTATCTACTGCATCTGCTGAGAGATTTTCGTTAGCTAAGGCATATTTTCCGCCCAACAAATCCATTCCTTCGATGTAATATTTATTAATTGGTTCGCCTTGATATAAAATTCTACCTGAAGCTTCTATTTCTATTCCAGGCATTTTTTTGATCACATCTGCTATAGAACGGTCTTTTATATCTTTAAAATTACTGACATCATAGGCAATTGTGTCGCCTTTTTTGCGAATTGGAGATTCTTTTAATTTAACTTCTTTTAACTCGATAGCTTTTTCTTGTAAAGTGAAATCAAAGTTTGTGGAAGATTCGTTTACCAAATCTGAAGTAAAAGCATAATTCATCGCACGAACTTTTATTTCATAAGTTTCGTGCGATGAATTATCTATTTTTATCGAATATTTACCGTCCGATTTTGTAATAAAATACGCCAAGGTTTCGTCCGAAGTACTTGGTGAAATGGTAACGTTAGCACCAGATATAGGTTTTCCTTCCTCATTTTTTACAACACCAGAAATGGTAAGTTGTGCAAAAATAAAGTGAAAAAATAAAGCAAATAATAGTGTTAATTGGGCTTTCAAAAATTAATATGATTACTTTTTTCTAAAAAAACATTTTCGCTTTTTAATTTATTATCTATCTTTTTTTCCATTTCAGCTGGTGAAATATTAGAGCTTGTTATATTAAGACTTTTTAAGTTTTGTATAATTTCAACTCCCCTATTTTCATATATTTTTTTGTAATCCTCTAAATTCACTTTTTTTGATTTTGTAAAATCTTTTGTTAAATCAGGTTTTGTATTATTTTGATTAATCTCAATTGCAGAAAAATGGAAATAATTATTGTCATCATAGATTTCTAAAATAAGCCCTGGTAATCCTCCAAATTTGTATGGACCAACACTGTTTGGTATTTCTTCTGTGTACCAAGCTGTCCATTTTCGCCCTAAATATGTTGTTGTTGCTTTTTTTATAATTAAATCCAGCTGAGTTTTTTGCTCATTTTCTATTTTCCAATTTATTTCCTCAATAGGCTGATTTAATAGGTAAATATTTCTATTTACTTTACTTAATATTTTATTTGTTCCATTATTTCTTATTATAGTATGATTAATGATTGGGGATGGGTATTTTTCTTTTATAGCAGCTATATTTAGTGTGTTATTTGTTATAAATTCTTGAGTATTTTTAGCATTTAATCCTTGAAGATAATTATCGTAGTTTACCTTTTTTGGACTTATATAAATTGTACTATCTTTTGCAATATACAAATCCATTTCTTCATATTTTACTTCTTTTTTTACAGAATCAGTTACAAATTTCACGTCATATACAACTTTATATGTTTGTGCTTGAATAAAAAAAGAGGATAAAATAAATAATATGAATATTTTTTTCATAACTCTATTTATAAAGTATAGCATTAACTAAGTTTAATGCTATACCTCTTATTATTTAATTACAATAAACTTCCATTTCTTCATAAAGTTCTACAGCAAAATCTATAACATCTCCTAAAGGACCACAATCTTCATATACAAATCCAACTCCACATCTTTCAACAGATACATCCCAGCATTCTACTGAAGTTACATCTTGTTTATCTTCAGTTTCTGTTTCATTTGCCATTGCAAAAGTTCCGATAAGTGCAAAAGCACTTGTTAATAACATTTTTTTCATTTTTTAAGTAATTTAGTTTTTTAATAATCAATCATAGTTTGCAACCTACAATTGCCTCATTAACGTTAATTACATCAATAATAATAATAATAATAATAATAATACACAAATCTTTTTGCAACTTAAGTATATAAAAACAAATAATTTAATATTTGGTTTATTCTAATTCAATAGGGTTATAAGGCATTCCACCAAAATTGGTTATAGCTTTCTTATTTTCGTCAAGTGCAACTCCTTTTAACCTTTCAGCTGCATTTTCATGATAATCTTTTTCAGCTTTATAGAATTCTGTTTTCTTAACTTTTATAGGTGTTTTTTCACCTTGTGCTAAATAGATTTGTTTAGGATTTTGGTTGCTAGCGTTTGCTGTAAAATGATAATGTTCTTTATCATCATAAATCTCTAAAATAAGACCAGGCAAACCATAAAATTTATACGGACCAGCATTCATTGGGATTTCGTCAGTGTACCAAGCCGTCCATTTTCTACCACCGTAGTTTACAGTCGCTTTTTTTGCAGTATAATTCAAGATTTGTTTGGTGTCATTCAGTAGTTTCCAATCCAATTTTGGTAACGTTTCTTTATAAAAAAATGAATCGTGATAAATTTTATCTGCAAAAGTCAATTGATCTTTTTCTTTATCGATAATAATTTGATATCTAAAGGCAGATTTGAAACGTTGAGCCATACTAATATTAATATCATTTGCATTAACTGTTCCCAAATGACTATGTTTTTCGTCTATAGAATCTGATCCAATTCTATTGTAATCGACGAATTTATTGTAACGTTTACCAATTTGTAGAAGTGCTAAACCAGCTTTCGCTTTTTCCGGGTTTTTTATATTACGAACAACTTTGTAATCGTAAGTTATATTGTAATCAGATAACTCGAAATTTGTTTGGGAGTAATTAGAAGAATTGAATGTCGCGTCAGTTTTTATTTGTGGCTGTGCATATACAATGCAACCAATAAAAATGATAAAATAGTATAGTAATTTCATTATAAGGTTGTTAATTATGATGAAATTACTATAAATATTTTTATTCTACAAATATAGTATTAATTTATTTTTAAATTATTTACCACGTCAACCAACTTTTTAGTTAAGTTTTTACGGTTGAATTGTTGAACTTCGTCTTCGTTTGTTTCAAATTTTTGAAGAGGATTTCTTAACCATTGGTTATAAATAGAAAGGATGAAAGATTTTATTTCAGTAACATCTTGATGGCTAAAATAATCGCCAGCTTTCGTTTTATGCAGTATTTTTTGAACATCAGCATCTGCTGGACCAACTGCTAAAATAGGATTTCCAGTCGCCATATATTCAAATAACTTTCCAGGAATAATTCCTTTAGATGCAACATTATCAAAGTTGGTCAAAATCAAAACATTTGCTGTATTAATAGCGTTCAATGACTCTTGATGTGAAACGTAACCATGTGCAACCAAGTTTTTCTCTAAACCTGCATCAATCACTGTTTGTTTGACGTCATCAGCTAAAGAACCATAAAAATTAAGTTTAAAATCTTCTCGAAACGATTGATTTTCGTTGCTAATTTCAGCTAAAGCTTTCCACAAAGCGATTGGATTTCGAAGCATTTCCAAACCTCCAGAATACGTCAAATGAAAGTGATTTTGATCTTTTTCTGTTTGTTGTTTTACTTCTTCAAAACCATTTGTAATTACTTCTACATGTTTTGCACCAATCTTCTTGAAATTTTCTCCATCAGCATAACTTGTTGCTAAAACAACATCTGCTTTTTGCATTACTTCACGCTCTAAATCTTCGTGTTTTTTTGCAGCCCAAAAAGTTAATTTCAATTCTTTGTGATAACTAATTTGAGTCCATGGATCACGAAAATCTGCCAACCATTTGAGATTTGGTAATTGTTTTTTCAATTTCAAACCGATTAAATGTAAGCTATGAGGCGGACCAGAAGTTACAATCGTATCGATATTTTCTTTTTGTAAAAAGTCTTTTAAATATTCTGCAGAAGGATTTACCCAAAACTTGCGCGCATCTGGAATAAAGAAATTTCCACGCACAAAAACTGACAATCTCGACATGAAAGATTGATTTTCTTTCTTTTCGAAATGTCCACCTTTATAAGCTTTATTCTTTGGATTCAGTTTTTCTGCTAACTGATAAGGTTCCCAAATTTTATTCTTGATGATTTTAACTTTTGGATTAATGTCCTTGGCTAAAGTTTCATCGAGAATTGGATAAGAAGGATTTTCTGGAATATAAACATAGGTTTCATATCCAAATTCAGGAAGATATTTTGTGAATTTCAACCATCTTTGAACACCAGGACCTCCCGCAGGAGGCCAGTAATAGGTGATGATTAATATTTTTTTCATTCCAAAATTAAGCCTTTTCAGCGACTAAGTTTAAATTCTCTTTTATAGAACATTTTTTATATCCCAAATAAATACCTCCAGCCACAACGATTAAAAGTAAAATATTCGAAACTATCACAATCATATTTCCAGTAGAAATAACTTGTGGTTTAAATTCCATCACGATTGTATGATTTCCCTTTTGTACAGGAACTGCACGCAATACGTAATTCGCTTTTTCGATCGGAACTTCCTTTCCATCAACTGTTGCAGTCCATCCATGTGGATAATAAACTTCTGAGAAAACAGCAATTTGATCTGTATTAGAAGAAGATTTATACGTCATCTTCATTGGTGAATAATCAACCAATTCAATTTTCGCATTAGTATCTGCCGAAACATTCATGTTTTTATTCTCAACCAAATCTTTACGTAAAATTACAGTGTTATTAATTGGTGTAGAATTTATCGCTAAGATTTCATCATTTGCATTTTCTGTCCATTTGATATTTGAAGCCAACCACGCACTTCCAAAAGCTGTAGGATTTTGCTGTACTTGGGGTTCCGTTGGACTTCCATGAATAATGTATTTCGTATTCATCATATTCAATACATTAATCAAACCTGTTTCATCTTTGATTCCGTATTTTTTCAATTGTGGATCTTGAGAAAAATAGATATCCACAACATCTTGGTATTTCCCTAATTTCGCTGCATGATAACCACCAATCGAAGGAACAAAATATGAAGTTCCAGCTTCGTTAAATGTACTCAAAACCGTATTGTAAACACGGAAATGTGATTTATCTTGTTTTGATATGTTCGATAATAAATTATTCAACGGAACTTTGTAAGCAATTTGTGCTACATTATTGTTGTTCTGAGCTTCGGTTTGTAAACGAGGCGACATTTCCGTTGGGAAAGGATTATCAACAATGTATTTAGATACAAAATTATCTTCGTTCAAATATCTTTTATTCACCGTAAATCCATCAATAAAAGCCAATGCACCAATCGCTAAAATGACGATAATTGGTTTTTTGATAAACTTGAATAAATAAGCCAACAACAAAGCCATTGTGAACAAAACAAAAATCAATGTGCGAACTGTATCCGCTTTAAACATTGCAATTCTATCTTGAATTAATGCTTCATCTAATCGTTTTATCAATCCATCCCAAAGTCCGATTGCATTTGGATTTGCTTGCTGAATTTGTCCGATTAATTGTTCAGTCATTAATTTTTCATTCTCTGATGTAAATGGAAAAATCATTCCACCGAATAAGAAGAATATAATTAAAATTCCAACTGTAGAACCACCAGCTATATAAAGTACTTTCTTTTTGAATTCATCTGATTCGTCAGAATTAAAGAAATAATATAAAGTCAAAATTGCTAAGAAAGGCATTGTAAATTCGGCAATTACCAAGATTGATGATACAGCGCGAAACTTATCATACATCGGGAAATAATCAATAAATAAGTTCGTAACGAATGGTAAATTTTTACCCCATGCCAAAATGAAACTTAGAATCGTTGCTCCAACTAACCATTTTTTATAGGTCGCGTATTTTCCACGTACCATAAACATTCCGATAATAAACAAGAAAACGACTACAGCTCCCTGATAAGCTGGACCAGAAGTTCCTGGCTGATCTCCCCAATATGCACTTCTCGGTTGACTTGCCACAGCTTGAAAAACTTGCTGATTGAACTCGTCTTCACCAAGACTATATTGAGTATTTTGTAATTCTGATGTATAATTCTTTAAATCTTCTGGATTCGTTTGCGAACCACCCCCCATCAAATTTGGAATAAAAAGATTTAATGTTTCTAATTTTCCATAACTCCATTGTGTGATATAATCGTGATCTAATCCGTTCGAATTCTTTTTCAACAAGGTCATCTCAGATTTCCCACGAGTCGTTTCTTTACTATATTCGTAAGTTGACAATAATCGATTTGCATTCAATCCTGCTGCAATAATTACAGCGACAACTACTAATGCAGATGATTTTAAGAAATCTGGTAATTCTTTTTTCTTTAAACTATCAATAAATTGAACAATTGCAAAAACCAACAACGCTAAAAACAAATAGAACGTCATTTGAATGTGATTGGCTTGTAATTGCAATCCCATAAACAAGGTTGTGAGTACAAAACCTGCAATGTATTTTTTGCGATACAATAGAAGAATTCCAGCAACCAAAGGCGCGAAATACCCAATTGTATGTAGCTTTCCGTTATGTCCGGCTGCAATTAATTCGAAATAATACGAACCAAATGCAAAGAAAATTGCACCGACTAAAGCATATTGCCACTTTTTGAAAAGCGTTAAGCCAAGAATAAAAAATCCTGTAAACAACAAGAAAATGTAATCTGCTGGACGCGGTAAAAATCTGAATGCGCCATCAATGGTTTTGATGATATCAAAACTATATTTCGCACCAGTTTGATAGGTTGGCATTCCACCAAACATCGCATCAGACCAATAGACATTTTCTCCTGTTTTGTCTTGATACGTCAACATTTCTTGCGCACTACCCTTGTAGTTGATAATATCAGGCTGAATAACAGATTTTCCCGATAAAACTGGTGAACAATACACCAATGCAATCACTGCAAAAAGCAGCAATGAGATAAGAACGTAGAGTAAATTCTTTTTATTTTTCATCCTTTTTTTCTTCGATTATTTCGTAATCCACCGTTTCGGCGTCTATATTATATTTCGGTTTGTCGAAAGATGTGTTTGGTTTCGATTCGTTGTACGAATCATTTGAGTTTTGGCTCTGATTATAAGCATTTCTTTGCTGATTAATTGCTTCTTGAAAAACCTTTTTCACTGCAAATACTTTTCTTAAAAATCTAAAAATCGTTAAGAAAATAATACTTAAAATTATAATCCAAATAATTGTTTTCATTTTAGTTAACTGTTGTGACAGTTGTAACCGACTCAGTCATCGTTTGTTTTTGACCTTGCGCTTCTACTGTACGTTTTAATGTTTCCTTTTTCGTTAAATTAACTTTGTTGATCCAACCAGATTTTGTATCCAACAAAATTTTTCCATCTACATTCGCACTACTATTCGCAGACATTGTAACACCTTGCTGCGACTCATTACCTTTCAAACTTTGCGTTCCATTTACAGTAATTGTCGTATTTGCAGGCTCAACACTTGCTAAAGTTCTCTTCATCGAAATATTTCCTTTCATTGGACCTTGATCAATTTTTTGACTATCGCTCCAAGATTCTTTAAGCGCTAAAGTTTTGTTAGGAAAAATATTCATCGTTTCTTCAAATTGAGAAGAAATTGCTTGTTTGTTTAATGAATTGTCGATAATCTGTGTAAAGAATTTAAATTCTTCTGCACTTACTTGAGTTTTTACAGAATTTAAAATTGATTTTTTAATTTCATCTAATCCATCAACGCTTACAACTTTTCCTTTCTGATCAACTTTCATTGTATACGTTTTTCCTGTCATAGCTTTGTAAATCGACCAAGAAACCGCAATATCTTTGTTCGCTGGTTTCGCAGCATTTGTGTCATACGAAATTGATTTTCCCGAAGGATCTGTCATTTTCTCGCTATATTGTTTAGATTTCACTTCTAATGTATACACACCATCTTTGAAATCTTTTACCGTATAATCAATTTGTTTTTTACTTTCGCTTGACATTTTTTGAGATTGTTTCCCATCCGAAGCCGTGTGAGTTGTTTTGATTCCCAACGTCATTGGATAAGTCTTTCCTATCTCCAAATTGTATTTGTAAGCATATTTGTCATCTGCACCTTTTGTTATTGCTACAACTTCTGGTTCAGCAAGCGTTTCAGCAACATTCAAAGAATCTGTTGTTTCCGTTTTGGCAACTGTATCACCTTTTTCATTCACAATTAATTCTTTTCCGTCTTTATCTTTTCCTACGACTTTATCATCTTTTTTACATGAAACAACTGCCATTGCGACAGCCATCATGAATAGTAATTTTTTCATATCAATTTTATGTTTGATAGTTGGTTTATTGCCAAAATCAATCCAAAAATAAGGATTTTAGTTGATTTTTTAACATTAAGATTTTAAAACAATCATATCTAGAAAATTAGATGATTGAAAAGAATTTATTGTCAATCTAGAAAATTATAAAGTATTACAAATTGTCATAATTAATAAATACAAAAAAAGCCTCCCAAATTGGGAGGCTTTTACTATATAATCGAATAGATTATGCTTCTTCTGTACTTTCAGTTTCAGCAGCTGGTGCAGCTTCTTCTGTTTTAGTACTTTTTTTACTACGACGTGTAGTTGCTTTTTTCTCTACTTTCGCGTTAGTGTAGATATCATTGAAATCTACTAACTCGATCATTGCAGTATCAGCACCGTCACCTAAACGGAATCCAGTTTTGATGATACGAGTGTATCCTCCTGGGCGATTTGCAATTTTAGGAGCTACAGTTCTGAATAATTCAGTTACAGCTTCTTTATCTTGTAAGTATGAAAATACAACGCGACGGTTGTTAGTATCGTCTGTTTTAGACTTTGTCAATAAAGGCTCAACATATGTTTGTAATGCTTTAGCCTTTGCTACTGTTGTGTTAATTCTCTTGTGAGTAATCAACGCTATAGCTAAATTAGATAATAAAGCTCTTCTATGAGAGGCAGTTCTACCTAAATGGTTAAATTTTTTTCCGTGTCTCATTTTTTAATAAAATTATTCTACGTCTAACTTATATTTTACGATGTCCATTCCAAAGTTAAGACCTTTGCTGTCCACCAATTCTTCTAACTCTGTAAGAGATTTCTTACCAAAGTTTCTGAATTTCATTAAGTCAGACTTAGCGAAAGAAACTAATTCGCCTAATGTTTCAACTTCAGCTGCTTTTAAACAATTTAATGCTCTTACTGATAAATCCATATCTACCAATTTTGTTTTCAATAATTGGCGCATATGTAATGCTTCTTCATCATAAGTTTCACCAGATGCAACTTCTTCCGCTTCTAATGTAATTCTCTCATCTGAGAATAACATAAAGTGGTGAATTAAGATTTTAGCTGCTTCAGTTAAAGCATCTTGAGGTGTTATAGAACCATCTGTTGTAATTTCAAAAACTAATTTTTCGTAGTCAGTTTTTTGTTCTACACGATAGTTTTCAATTGCGTATTTTACATTCTTAATTGGAGTGTAAATTGAGTCAATTGCTATAGTACCGATTGGCGCAGAAGCCTTTTTATTCTCATCAGCTGGTACGTATCCTCTACCTTTTTCGATTGTAAATGTAATTGTTACGTTTACTTTAGCGTCTAAGTTAGCGATAACTAATTCAGGGTTTAAAACTTGGAATCCAGAAATAAATTTCCCTAAATCACCTGCTGTTAATTGATCTTGCCCTGAGATAGTAGCAGTTACAGTTTCAGCATCTGATTCATCAATTTGTTTCTTAAAACGAACCTTTTTCAGATTTAAAATGATCTCTGTAACATCTTCCACTACTCCTGGAATAGTTGAAAATTCGTGCTCAACTCCTTCAATTTTGATTGAAGTGATCGCATATCCTTCTAATGAAGAAAGTAACACTCTACGTAGAGCATTTCCAACTGTAATCCCGTATCCTGGCTCTAATGGACGGAACTCGAATTGTCCGAATTTAGAGTCAGACTCTACTAAGATTACTTTGTCAGGTTTGATGAAATTTAAAATAGTCATTTTATTAGTCTGATTTTAAGGTTTATTTAGAATATAACTCGACGATTAATTGCTCTTTAATATCTTCTGGAATTTGAACTCTTTCTGGAGCTTTTGTGAAAGTTCCTGATTTTTGTTCGTCGTTCCAAATTAACCAATCGTACTCGCTACGTGCGTGTAAAGAGTTTGTGATTGCAGTTAAAGATTTAGATTTTTCTCTAACAGCGATTACATCACCAGCTTTTAATTGGTAAGAAGGGATGTTCACGATTTCTCCGTTTACAGTTACGTGTTTGTGAGATACTAATTGACGTGCAGCACTACGTGAGTTTGCGATACCTAAACGGTAAACTACGTTATCTAAACGAGATTCACATAATTGTAATAATACTTCACCTGTAATTCCTTTAGAAGCATTTGCTTTTTTGTATAAGTTAGCAAATTGACGCTCTAAAATACCGTAAGTATATTTTGCTTTTTGTTTTTCAGTTAACTGAATAGCGTATTCTGATTTTTTAGCTCTTCTTTTGTTAGGTCCGTGTTGCCCTGGAGGATATTTCTTTTTCTCAAAAGATTTATCGTCACCGAAAATTGGTTGTCCAAATTTTCTTGCAATTTTAGTTTTTGGTCCTGTATATCTTGCCATGATTTGTTACTATTAAATATATTAAATAATTAAATTGAGAAAAATGATTATACTCTTCTCTTTTTAGGTGGACGACATCCATTGTGTGGTAATGGAGTAACATCAACGATTTCAGAAACCTCGATACCACCGTTATGAATTGTTCTAATAGCAGATTCACGACCTTGACCTGGTCCTTTCACGAATACTTTTACTCTTCTTAATCCTGCTTCGTATGCAACTGTTGTTGCATCTTGAGCAGCTACTTGAGCAGCGTAAGGAGTGTTCTTTTTAGATCCACGGAATCCCATTTTACCTGCTGAAGACCAAGAGATAACTTCACCGTTTTTGTTTGTTAAAGTAACGATAACGTTGTTAAACGATGCTTGAATATGAGCTTGTCCAGTAGCTTCAATAACTACTTTTCTTTTCTTTACTACTTTCTGATTTTTTGCCATGATCCTATTTATTATTTAGTGGCTTTTTTCTTGTTAGCAACTGTTTTCTTTTTACCTTTTCTTGTACGTGAGTTATTTTTTGTTCTTTGACCACGTAATGGTAAACCTAATCTGTGACGAATACCTCTTTGACATCCGATATCCATTAAACGTTTGATGTTTAATTGGATTTCTGATCTTAATTCACCTTCTACTTTGAAAGTTTCATTGATCGATGCACGGATTGCGTTGATTTCTTCATCAGTCCATTCGCTAACTTTTGTATCTTCTGAAATGTTATTTTCAGCTAAGATTTTAGAAGCACTGCTTCTTCCGATCCCGTAAATGTATGTAAGTCCGATTACCCCTCTTTTGTTTTTAGGTAAATCTACACCTGAAATTCTTGCCATAATTCTAAATAATTAACCTTGTCTTTGTTTAAACTTAGGATTCTTTTTGTTGATCACATACAAACGTCCTTTACGACGCACAATTTTACAGTCAGCACTTCTCTTTTTAATGGATGCTCTAATTTTCATCTTTGTAAATTTATTTATAATCCGATAGAGTTAACGTATCTACATTAACTCTACCACCAGTCGTTATTATTTCTTTTAGTATCTGTAAGATATTCTACCTTTCGTTAAATCGTAAGGAGACATCTCTATTTTAACTCTATCACCTGGTAATAATTTGATATAGTGCATACGCATTTTACCAGATATGTTACATGTTACAACATGTCCATTTTCTAATTCGACACGGAACATTGCATTTGATAATGCTTCTGTAATCGTACCGTCTTGTTCAATATGTTTTTGTTTAGCCATAAATCTTTTTAATAAAATCTTATTAGATATCTCTTGAAGTTCTACCTGAAGACATTAAACCATCGTAACGGTGATTTAATAAATATGTATTAATTTGTTGTACAGTATCTAAGATAACTCCCACCATAATTAACATTGATGTACCTCCAAAGAACATTGCTAAGCTCTGTTCTACACCTAATAATTTTACAATCGCTGGCAAAACAGCAAGCAAAGTTAGTAAAATTGCTCCAGGTAACGTAATTTTTGATAAAATTTCGTCTAAAAAATTTGCAGTTTCTTTTCCAGGACGGATTCCAGGGATGATTCCTCCGTTACGTTTAAGATCTTCTGCCATTTGGTTTACTGGGATTGTGATTGCAGTATAGAAATATGTGAAGATAATAATTAGTAATCCGAAGATCAAATTGTATTCCCACGTAAATGGATCTGCCATTTTCGCGAAGAATGCTTTTACTGGACTTCCTTCGTCTAAGAAATAGTTTGCCAATGTTCCTGGTAAAAACATAATTGCTTGTGCGAAGATAATAGGCATTACACCTGCTGCATTTACTTTAAGTGGAATATATGAACGTACAGAGTCTGTAACTGATCTCATATATGAACTACTTGAAGTTTGCGCTCTTCTTACATATTGTACTGGTACTTTACGCACCGCTGCAACAATCATAATACACATTGCAATAACTAGGATTAACCCTAACATTTCTATCAAGAAGAAAATACCGTTTGAAGGGTCAACTTCAAATGCATTAAATATTGCTTTTGGTAAGTCGGCTAGGATACCAACCATAATTAAGATTGAAATACCGTTACCTATACCTTTGTCAGTAATTTTTTCTCCCATCCACATGGCAAAGATTGTCCCTGTAATCAAAATGATTGTTGAAGGGAACCAGAACCAAAAGTTGGTTGGAGGAATTACATAGATAGCATATGATGAAGTTGGATCGTAAGGTAAAATTTGAGAAGTTACTAATGTAAGGTATGCTGGTGCTTGCACCAAACAAATCCCGATTGTTAACCATCTCGTAATTTGGTTTACTTTGTTACGTCCGCTTTCTCCTTCTTTTTGTAGTTTTTGGATGTAAGGTACTGCTAATCCCATCAATTGTATAACAATCGAAGCAGAGATATAAGGCATAATTCCTAACGCAAATACGGAAGCTCTCTTAAAAGAACCTCCGGTAAAAGAGTTTAATAATCCTAAAATTCCTGAATTTGCATTTTCTTGGTCTGCAACAAAACGATTAACCTCGTTAATATCGACACCTGGAAGTGGAATATGAGAACCGAATCTATAAACCAACAATAGAAGGATAGTTACAAGTAACTTATCCTTCAATTCTTTTATGCTCCAGATATTTTTTATGGTCTGTATAAACCCTTTCATCTATAAAATATATTCTTAAGCGTTAACTAATTCTACTTTACCTCCTGCATTCACAATAGCTTCTTGAGCTGATTGAGAGAATTTATCAGCAGTTACATTAACAGCAGCTTTTAACTCTCCGCGACCTAAAATTTTCACTAAGTCATTTTTGTGAGCTAATCCTAACTGAACTAATGTTTCTTTATTTAAAGTATCTGTAATTTTGTTGTTATCAACTAATTGTTGAATTGTATCTAAATTGATTCCTGTGTACTCAACTCTGTTGATGTTTTTGAAACCAAATTTAGGTAAACGTCTTTGTAAAGGCATTTGTCCACCTTCGAAACCGATTTTTCTTGAATAACCAGAACGAGATTTAGCACCTTTGTGTCCACGACCTGCTGTCAAACCGTTTCCACTACCTTCACCTCTACCTTTACGGAATTTATTTTGTACTGAACCAGCAGCTGGTTTTAAATTACTTAAATTCATTTTTAATAATTTTTAAAAGGTTAAAAGCGATTAAGCTCTTTCTACTACTACTAAGTGTGAGATTTTACGGATCATTCCTTCAATTTGAGGAGTTGATTCGTGCTCAACAACTTGATTCAACTTTTTTAAACCTAAAGCAACTAATGTAGCTTTTTGAGATTTATCACGGTTGATTGCACTACGTGTTTGTTTTACTCTTACTTTGCTCATTTTACTTTTTTTTAACCGTTGAATACTTTAGTTACAGAAATACCTCTTTGACGAGCAATAGTCTCTACAGAACGTAAGCTTAATAAAGCGCGGAATGTAGCTTTTACTGCGTTATGAGGGTTAGAAGAACCTTTTGATTTTGATAATACATCATGTACACCAACTGATTCTAATACCGCACGTACTGTACCACCTGCAATTACCCCTGTACCTTTAGATGCTGGACGGATGAATACTTGCGCACCACCGAAACGAGCTTCTTGTTCGTGAGGAATTGTGTTGTTAAATAATGGGATACGTACTAAGTTTTTCTTAGCGTCTTCGATAGCTTTAGCGATTGCAGAAGCTACATCTTTAGATTTCCCTAATCCGTAACCTACTACTCCGTTTCCGTCACCTACTACTACGATTGCAGAGAAACCAAATGCTCTACCTCCTTTTGTTACTTTAGTAACACGTTGTACTCCAACTAAACGATCTTTTAAATCTAAACCTGTTGGTTTTACTCTTTCTACGTTTTTAAATCCTAACATAATTTCTTTCTCTTTTTTAGAATTTTAATCCACCTTCTCTAGCTCCATCAGCTAAAGCTTTGATTCTACCATGATACACGAAACCGTTACGATCAAAAACTACAGTTTCAATTCCTTTTGCAACAGCTTTAGCAGCTAATGCTTTACCAACTGATGCAGAAACTTCAGATTTTGTACCTTCTACAGCAACACCTTTTTCACGAGATGATGCAGAAGCTAAAGTTACTCCATTGTTATCGTCAATAATTTGAGCGTAAATTTCTTTGTTAGAACGGTAAACTGATAAACGAGGTTTAGTTTCTGTTCCAAAAATATTTCGACGCACGCGTCTTTTTATTTTTTGTCTTTTTTCTACTTTAGATAATGCCATTTTTCAATGATTTTTATGCAGATTTACCTGCTTTTCTTCTAATAATTTCTCCTACGTATTTAATTCCTTTTCCTTTGTAAGGCTCTGGCTTACGGTAAGAACGAATTTTCGCTACGATCATTCCTAATAATTGATTATCATGAGATGATAATGTAATAATAGGGTTTTTACCTTTTTCTGTTAAAGTTTCAACTTTAATTTCAACAGGTAATTCAATAACGATATTGTGAGAGAAACCTAATGACAAATCTAATTTTTGTCCGTTGTTAGATGCTCTATAACCAACACCAACTAATTCTAATTGTTTTTTGAAACCTTCTGTTACACCAGTAATCATGTTATTGATTAATGAACGGTATAAACCATGTAAAGCTTTGTTATCTTTAGAATCGTTTGGACGAACTACAGTTAAAACTCCGTCTTCGATTTTTAAATCAAATCCTTCTTTTAACTCTCTTGTCATTGTAATGTTGTTACCTTTTACAGTAACTACGTTATCTTTAAATTCAACAGTTGCTGCAGCAGGGATGTTGATATGTGCGTGTCCTATTCTTGACATAATTTCTTAATTTTTTAAAAGATTAATAAACAAAACATAAAACTTCACCACCTACATTCTCTTGACGAGCTTGTTTATCTGTCATCACACCTTTAGAAGTTGAGATGATAGCAACACCTAAACCGTTTAATACACGAGGTAATTCTTTAGATCCTGCGTATTGACGTAAACCTGGAGTTGAAGCTCTTTTGATTTTACGGATAGCTGGCTCTTTAGTAACTTTGTCGTACTTTAAAGCGATTTTGATTGTTCCTTGAGGTTGATCTTGTCCTTCGAATTTGTAGTTCAAGATGTAACCTTGTTCAAATAAGATCTTAGTGATCTCTTTTTTAATTTTAGATGCAGGGATTTCCACTACTTTGTGTCCTGCCATCATTGCATTTCTAACGCGAGTTAGAAAATCTGAAATTGGATCTGTATACATAAATAATTCTATAGTATAGCGCGTAAGCACTACTTTTAAAATTAAACTTTTACCAAAATGCACTATGCATTTGGGTTGCAAATATATTGCATATTTTTTAATTACAAACTATTAATCTAAATAATTTATTTTTAATCGTTTTATAACTAGGGATTAAGACAAAACATGAAACTCAATCTTTATATTTATTTATCTTTTTAATCGATCTCAACAATTAATTCTTGATGTAATCTTCTATTTTTATTCTTAAAAAATAGCTGAAAGTCAAAACAATTTATATAAATTTGATTTGGCTTTAGGGGTATTCTGAAAAGAATTGAGAGAGTCCCTTTGAACCTGATACGGTTAACACCGACGTAGGGAAAAGCAATATCTATGCAATTATTTAATATTTGCAACGCTTTATTTTCAAAGAAAATCCTCTTTAGCCATTAATTGTTTCATCTAAAAAATTATCAATTAATGGAAAATCTAATTATTCAAAATTTACATGCTGTCCGGACAAAAAATCCGCTTGTTCACAACATCACCAATTTTGTGGTGATGAACAATACTGCAAATGCTCTTTTGGCAATTGGAGCATCGCCTGTTATGATACATGCACACAAAGAAGTGGAAAATATCGTCAAAATCTCAAATGCATTAGTCATCAATATCGGAACTCTTGATGATTATTGGGCAGAAAGCATGCTAATTGCAGCAAAAAAAGCAGATCAACTGAATAAACCTTGGGTATTAGACCCTGTTGGAGCTGGAATTTCAACTTTCAGAAATGAACTTATAAAAGAACTGCTTCGCTATCATCCTACTGTCATAAGAGGAAATGCTTCAGAAATTTTAACTTTAGATACCTTCGAAGCTGTTCAGGGAAAAGGAGTCGACAGTACACATCAAAGTAATCAAGCGATAAAAGCAGCACACAATTTAAACCAGAAAATTGGATCTGTTGTTTGCATTTCAGGTGCTTCAGATTTTATTGTATCCAACAATCCGATAATTGAAATTAAAAATGGTCATGAATTGATGACTAAAGTTACTGGTTTAGGTTGTTCAGCAACAGCTAGCATCGGTGCTTTTATTGGCCTTAATAAAAATCCTTTCCTCGAAACGGTTAGCGGCATGGCCATATTTAGTTTAGCAGGTGAATTGGCACAGAAAAAAAGTAATGGCCCAGGAACCTTACAAATGAATTTGTATGACACGTTATACCATATATCTGCAGAAGAAATTCAAACAAATTTGAAAATCTCAGTTTATGAAGATTAATCCAACTTTTCCTTATCCTTTGTATTTAGTTATTTCTGAAAAAGATTGTACGCATCTTCATTGGTTAGATGTTGCAGAGCAAGCAATTATAGGTGGGGTTGATATCATTCAGCTTCGGGAAAAAAATTGCACTGTCAGCGAGTATATTTCAAAAGCTACAATATTAAAAAAAATTACGGACCACTACAATATCCCTTTGATTATTAACGATTCATTAGAAGTCGCAACCGCTGTTAACCCTTGGGGAATACATGTCGGGCAGTCAGATATATTACCTTCTGAAATTCACAAAAATGCACAAGCTCTAAAAAATATTGGTTGGTCTTTAGAAATTATCAAACAGTTGAATGATGATGAAATGAAATATGTACATCATTTAGGGGTAAGTCCAATATTTTCGACTCCAACAAAAACCAATACGATTACTGAATGGGGTTTTGAAGGATTAAAATTTTTGAAAACTAAAACATCAAAACCATTGATTGCAATTGGCGGAATTAATGAAAGTAATATTGCTAAAATCATACAAGCCGGTGCAGATAGTGTTGCAATTGTTTCTGCAATTTGCGGAAGCAAAAATCCAAAAAAATCTACCCAAATTTTAAAACAAATTATTAACGAAAATGAATACCATCCAAAAAGCATATAGTGTCTTAACGATTGCCGGATTTGACGGAAGCGGTAGCGCTGGCATACAAGCAGATACCAAAACAATTTCCGCTCATGGCTGTTATGCAACAAATGTATTGACAGCCTTGCCTGTTCAAAATACACAAGGCGTACAAAATATTTACGAAATTCCTGCACAAGCAATTCGTGAACAAATTCAATCCATACTAGAGGATATTTATCCTGATGCAATAAAAATTGGAATGGTTCATAGTGTTGAATTGGTTCATATCATTTCAGAGGAATTAAAAAATTACAATAAACCGATTGTTTATGACCCTGTCATGGTTGCGACAAGTGGACATCGGTTAATCAAAGAAGAAACACTTGAAGCTTGCATAGAAAAGCTTTTTCCTTTGGCCACGCTTATCACGCCAAATCTTGATGAAGCAAGTATTTTGGTAAATCATAAAATTGATTCTGCTGAATTGATGCTTTCTTATGGAGAAACGATTTTAAATTTAGGTTGTCAGAATCTTTTATTAAAAGGCGGGCATCTTCAGCAAGAAAAAATTATCAGTTATTTATTTCAAAAAGAACAACCTGTACAAAGTTATACCTCTCAAAAAATAGAGACAAAAAATACGCATGGTTCAGGCTGCACACTATCTTCTGCAATTGCGTGTAATTTAGCTTTGGGGGTTTCACTCACACAAAGTGTACAACTAGCACAAGAATATGTTGAACAAGCAATTTTAGGAAGTAAAGACCTAACAATTGGAAAAGGAAATGGACCTCTTAATCATTTATTTAATCCGCAAAAATTAAAAACCTATGACATTCACAACTAAAGCTTGGGAAACCATCGCCCCTATTTACAATGATATTCTAAATATGCCTTTTATAATTGAATTGCAAAATGGGTCATTACCAATAGAGAAATTTCAGTTTTACATGTTACAAGATGCAAAATATTTGGAACATTTTGGGCGAGTATTAGCTGCCATTGGATCAAAATCTGAAGACAATCAACAAGCCATTGACTTTTTCGAATTCGGAAAAAATGCATTAATTGTTGAACGTGCTTTACACGAATCCTATTTTGAGGATTTTGGATTATCGCAAAACATCATCATCGAAACACAACCTGTTTGTCACCATTATTCACATTTCTTAAAAAGTACAGCTGCATTCGAACCTATTGAAATTGCATTAGCTGCTGTTTTGCCTTGCTTTTGGATTTATAAAGAAGTTGGTGATGAAATCATCAAAAATCAAACAAAAGAAAATAATCCATATCAAAAATGGATTGAGACCTATAGTGGAGATGAATTTGGTGAAGGTGTAAAAAAAGCGAAAAGTTATGTTGATAAGATTGCAGAAGGAGCAACTGAAAAAATAAAAGAACAAATGCTAGAAGCTTTTGTCAAAGCAAGCGAATTAGAATTTCAGTTTTGGAATGCATCTTATGAAAATATCACATGGGAAAGAAAATAAATGCCATCTTTTTTGATTTTGATGGGGTAATCGTAAATAGTCAACAATTATGGGAGCTGATGTTTGATGAAGTCATTAAAATATATCGGTTGGATACGATATGTTTGGTAGAAAATGACGGAATGAATTTCACAACAAATGAAGCAATCCAATTGATGTTAGAAAATCAGCAACGCTTTACAAATCATTTGTACGAGGAAATAATCGATTGGACAGAAAAATTTTATGTCGAAAACTTTCATCAGTTTGTACAATTAAATGACCACGTTGCTGAGATGTTGGAACATTTAAAAGCCAATCAAATTCAAATTGTTCTTGTTTCCAATTCCTCTAGAAGACAAATTAAGTATGCTTTTCAACAATTAAAACTTCATTCCTATTTTGATCACACTATTTCAGCAGATGATGTTTCAAAAGGCAAACCAAATGCAGAACCTTATTTAAAAGCTTTATCATTATGCGAAAAGCAAAAGGAAAAAGTTTTAGTTATCGAAGATTCACTCACCGGAATTAATTCAGCAAAAGATGCTGGTTTAAATTATAAAATTTACAACAATTCAGATTTTTGTCTTCAGCCAAATTACATAGCTGATTTTAGGGAATTGATCAAAGAAATATAAACCTTACAAAAACAAAAAAATCCTTACTCAATAAAGAGTAAGGATTTAATATTTCTAAAGCTATTGGTAAATTACCAAGACGCTTTTTTAACACCTGGGATTAACCCTTCGTTCGCCATTTCGCGGAAAGTTACACGAGAGATCCCGAAAGTTCTCATGTATCCTCTTGGACGACCTGTTAATTTACAACGGTTGTGTAAACGTACAGGAGAAGCGTTTTTAGGTAATTTTTGTAATGCTTCGTAGTCACCAGCTTCTAATAAAGCTTGACGTTTCGCAGCATATTTAGCAACTAATGCTTCTCTTTTGCGCTCACGCGCTTTCATTGATTCTTTAGCCATGACTTCTTATTTTTCTTTAGTAAATGGTAATCCGAATTTAGATAATAAAGCTTTAGCTTCTTTATCTGTGTTCGCTGAAGTTACAAAGGTAATATCTAAACCTTGAATTTTCTTGATTTTATCAATATTAATTTCTGGGAAGATAATTTGTTCTTTGATACCTAAGTTATAGTTACCTCTACCGTCGAAACCTGTAGAAGAAATACCGCTAAAATCACGTACACGTGGTAAAGCTGCAGATACTAAACGGTCTAAGAATTCATACATTTTCTCACCACGTAAAGTTACTTTAGCCCCAATTGGCATTCCTTTACGTAATTTGAAAGCTGCTTCATCTTTCTTAGAAATTGTTCCTACTGCTTTTTGACCAGTGATTAATTCTAACTCTTCGATAGCGTAATCAACGATTTTTTTGTCAGCTGTAGCAGCACCTAAACCTTGAGATAAAACAATTTTCTCTAATTTAGGAACTTGCATAATAGATTTGTATCCGAACTCTTCTTTAAGAGCAGCTACAATCTCTTCTTTATATTTAACCTGCGGACGAGGTGTGTATGTTGTTGTACTCATTCTTAAATAGCTTTACCAGATTTTTTAGCAATTCTTACTTTTTTACCTCCTTCTTCTTTGATCGCTACTTTCGTTGCTTTCCCAGTTTCTGGATCTACTAAAGCCAATTTACATAAATAGATTTGAGCTTCTTTTTCAACAACTCCACCTTGTGGATTTTGTGCGCTTGGCTTTACACGTTTTTTTGCAATATTAACCCCTTCAACGATAGCTTTAGCTTTGTCAGGGAATACGCGTAACACAGTACCAGTTTGACCTTTGTTAGATCCTGATAATACGACTACTTTGTCTCCTTTTTTAATTTTTAACTTTGCCATGTTGTTCTATTATAATACCTCTGGGGCTAATGATACAATTTTCATATATTCTTTATCACGTAACTCACGAGCAACTGGACCGAATACACGAGTACCACGCATTTCTCCTTGAGTGTTCAATAATACACATGCATTATCGTCGAAACGGATATATGAACCGTCTTTTCTACGAACTTCTTTTTTAGTTCTAACTACAACAGCTTTTGATACAGCACCTTTTTTAACGTTTCCTGAAGGTGTAGCTTCTTTGATCGCAACTACGATTTTGTCACCTACTGATGCGTATCTTCTTTTAGTACCACCTAAAACGCGGATTACTAATGCTTCACGAGCTCCTGTGTTATCTGCAACTTTTAATCTAGATTCTTGTTGTAACATAACTTATCTTATTTAGCTCTTTCAATGATTTCTACTAATCTCCATCTTTTGTTTTTAGACAAAGGACGAGTCTCCATGATACGCACTGTGTCACCTTCGTTACACTCGTTATTTTCGTCGTGCGCTGTATATTTCTTCGTTTTTAAAACGAATTTCCCATAGAATGGGTGCTTTTGCTTCTTAGTTTCAGCTACAACAATGGTTTTTTCCATTTTGTTTGATGTAACTAAACCTACTCTTTCTTTTCTTAATTTTCTTTCCATCAGTTACAGATTACTGTTATGATTGTTTTTCGTTTAACACGGTATTCAAACGAGCAATTGTTCTGCGTAAGTCTCTAATACCGATTGGATTTGCTACAGGAGAAACAGCGTTTGTCAATTTTAATTGATCGTAGTTCGCTTGTTCTTCAGCTATTTTAGCTTGTAACTCCTCAACACTTAGATTTCTAATATCTGCTGCTTTCATTTTTTCTTAATTTTTGAAATTATTAATTTTGGAAATCACGTGCAACGATAAACTTAGTCTTAACAGGTAACTTCTGAGCTGCTAAACGCAATGCTTCAGTTGCAACCTCTACTGGCACACCTCCTACTTCGAATAAGATACGACCTGGTTGTACAGGAGCTACCCAATATTCTGGTGCACCTTTACCTTTACCCATACGTACCTCTGCTGGTTTCTTAGTAATTGGTTTATCTGGAAATATTTTAATCCATAATTGACCCTCTCTCTTCATGAAACGAGTTGCAGCAATACGAGCTGCCTCGATTTGACGTGCTGTAATAAACGCTTCGTCTAAAGATTTGATCCCGAAAGTCCCGTAAGCTAATTGAGTTCCTCTGTGAGAAACACCTTTCATCTTACCTTTTTGGGTTTTTCTAAACTTTACTCTTCTCGGTGATAACATATCTACTTAATTCTTTATGTTAGTTGTTAAACTAAATTATCGCTTTCTATTATTAGATCTTTCACCTCCCTTTCTGTTGTTGTCAGATTTTTTTTGTTTTTTCTGTAATCCAACTAAAGGAGATAATTCTCTCTTACCATATACCTCACCTTTCATGATCCATACTTTGATCCCTAAACGACCATAAGTTGTATGAGCTTCTGAAATGTGGTAATCAATGTCTGCACGGAATGTAGACAAAGGAATACGTCCATCTTTATAAGTTTCAGAACGTGCCATCTCTGCACCGTTTAAACGACCAGAGATTTGAACTTTGATTCCTTCTGCGTTCATTCTCATTGCTGATTGAATTGCCATTTTAATAGCACGACGGTAAGAAATACGATTCTCAATTTGACGAGCGATACTATCCCCTACTAAGATTGCATCTAATTCTGGTCTCTTAATTTCGAAGATGTTAATTTGAACCTCTTTACCAGTGATTTTCTTTAACTCTTCTTTTAATTTGTCAACTTCTTGTCCACCTTTACCAATAATGATACCTGGACGAGCAGTAGTTACAGTTACTGTAACTAATTTTAAAGTACGATCGATGTAAATACGAGAAACTCCGGCTTTAGACAAACGTGCTCTTAAATAAGTACGAATTTTTGCATCTTCTGCAATTTTATCACCGTAATCATTTCCACCGTACCAGTTAGAATCCCATCCTCTGATGATTCCTAAACGATTTCCGATTGGATTAGTTTTTTGTCCCATATTCTTAATCTTGTACTTTTTGTTTATCTTCTTTAGTTCCTAAAACCAAAGTTACATGGTTTGAACGTTTTCTGATTCTATGTGCTCTACCTTGAGGTGCAGTACGAATTCTTTTTAATTGACGTGCACTATCAACAGAGATTTCTTTAACATATAATCCAGCTTCTTCAACATCAGCTCCTTCATTTTTGATTTGCCAGTTAGCGATAGCGCTTAATAACAATTTCTCTAAACGGATTGAAGCGTGGTTTTTAGTATATTTTAAAATACCTAAAGCTTTTTGAATTTCAACTCCACGGATAATATCTACTACTAATCTCATCTTACGAGGAGAAGTAGGAACATTATTTAATTTCGCAAAAGCTACCTGCTTGTTAGCTTCTTTGATTCTTTCGTTACTTAATCTTTTTCTAGATCCCATGGCCCTTTACTATTTTTTTCCTTTGTTTTTAGCTCCGGCATGACCTCTAAAAGTACGTGTAGGAGCGAACTCACCTAATTTATGACCTACCATATTCTCAGTAACATAAACAGGAATAAATTGCTTTCCGTTGTGTACTGCGATTGTTTGACCAACAAAATCAGGAGAAATCATTGATGCTCTTGACCATGTTTTGATCACGTTTTTGCTACCGCTTTCTACGTTAGCAAGAACTTTCTTTTCTAATTTATAGTGGATGAATGGTCCTTTTTTTAATGAACGTGCCATAAATTATTTTTTTCTTCTTTCAACAATATATTTGTTAGACGCTTTCTTCTTGTCACGAGTTTTGTAACCTTTCGCTGGAATACCGTTACGAGAACGAGGGATACCTCCTGTCGCACGACCTTCACCACCACCCATTGGGTGATCTACAGGGTTCATAACCATTGGACGAGTTCTTGGACGACGACCTTGCCATCTAGAACGACCAGCTTTACCAGAAACTTCTAACTGATGGTCTGTGTTAGAAACAACACCTACTGTTGCTTTACACTCCACTAAAATCATTCTTGATTCACCACTTGGTAACTTAACGATAGCATATTTACCATCACGCGCAACTAATTGAGCATAAGTACCTGCACTTCTTGCCATAACTGCTCCTTGCCCTGGACGTAATTCAATACAAGAGATTACTGTACCTAATGGCATATTTTTAAGCTTCATAGCATTACCTACTTCTGGTTCTACGTTTTCACCTGAAACAATTACTTGTCCAGCTTTCAAACCATTTTGAGCAATAATGTAACGTTTTTCACCATCTTCGTAAGATAATAAAGCGATGAATGCAGTTCTGTTTGGATCGTATTGTACAGATTCTACAGTTGCAGCACCTTCTTTATCACGTTTGAAGTCGATGATACGATATTTTTGTTTGTGTCCACCACCGATATAACGCATTGTCATTTTACCAGTGTTGTTACGTCCACCCGATTTAGATTTTCCTTCAACTAATGTCTTTTCTGGCTTAGCATTTTTATCTACTGCCGCAAATTCATTAACCACTCTAAAACGTTGTCCCGGGGTGATAGGTTTTAATTTTCTTACTGACATTTTTTAATTCTTAAATTATCCGAACAACTCTATTTCTTGACCTTCAGCTAAGCTAACGATCGCTTTTTTCAACTTATTTGTTTTTCCAGTTTGAAAACCTGTTTTTGTGTAACGAGTTTTTACTTTTGGAGCAGATACTAAAGTACTAACAGAAACTACAGATACACCGTAAGTTTTTTCTACAGCTTCTTTAATTTGAATTTTGTTAGCTTTTGTGTCTACATAAAACGAATATTGCCCTAACAACTCACTGTTATTAGTTGCTTTTTCTGAAATTACTGGTTTAATTATGATTCCCATTTTCTTCGTCTTATTTTGTTAAATTTTCTTGAACTGTTGCTAAAGAACCTTCTAAAAATACGATTTGAGAAGCATTGATTAAATCAAATACATTTAATTCCTCAGTTGTAACAACTTTAACTTTTTGTAAGTTACGAGAAGATAAATATACATTGCTATTAGATTCACCTAATACGAATAATGATTTTGTGTTCTCTAATCCTAAATCAGTTAAAACAGTTTTGAACTCTTTAGTTCTTGGAGCTTCGAAAGAAAAGTTTTCAACAACTTTGATTTCATTCTCAGCTAACTTTTGTGATAAAACTGATTTTTTAGCTAATCTCTTTTGTGCTTTGTTTAATTTGAAAGAGTAGTTTCTTGGACGTGGTCCGAAAACTCTACCTCCTCCTCTAAACACTGGAGATTTGATAGAACCAGCACGAGCTGTACCTGTTCCTTTTTGCTTTTTGATTTTACGAGTTGATCCCGCAATCTCAGCTCTTTCTTTTGCTTTGTGCGTTCCTTGGCGTTGAGCTGCTAAATATTGTTTAACTTCTAAGTACACTGTGTGTGTAGAAGGCTCAATTCCGAAAACTGCCTCGTCTAAAGATACTGTTCTTCCAGTTTCTTGACCTTTGATGTTTAATACTACTACTTCCATCTTCTAACGATTACGTATGAATTTTTAGGACCTGGGATAGCACCTTTAACAATTAAAAGATTTTTCTCAGTATCCACTTTAAGTACTTTTAAGTTCTGAACAGTAACTTGTTTACCACCCATTCTTCCAGCCATACGCATTCCTTTGAATACACGAGATGGATCTGAACCAGCACCGATAGAACCTGGAGCTCTTAAACGGTTATGTTGACCGTGTGTAGCTTGACCTACCCCACCGAAACCATGACGTTTAACAACACCTTGGAAACCTTTTCCTTTTGAAGTACCTGTAATACTTACAAATTCTCCTTCGTTGAATAATTCAACGTTAACTTCTCCTCCTAGAGTTAAAGAGTTCACGAATTCTTCACCGTAAAACTCAACTAACTTTCTCTTTGGAGTCGTTCCTGCTTTTTTAAAGTGACCTTTTAAAGCATTAGTCGTGTTTTTTTCTTTTGCGTCATCGAAACCAAGTTGAGCAGCAACGTACCCATCTTTCTCTACGGTTCTGACTTGAGTAACCACACATGGCCCAGCCTCTACGATTGTCACAGGAATATTTTTCCCGTTCTCATCAAATAAGCTAGTCATCGCGATTTTTTTACCAATGATACCTGACATTTGATTAAAATATGTTAATAATTTGTTTAATATTTCAGAGAATGTGGACTTTCGACCACTAGAGATCTTCTCTAAAATTAGCATGCAAATGTATGAATTAATTTGTAAACAACAAACTTTCAATTGATTATTTTTCAAAAGTTTACAAACAGCGAAAAATATCAATCAAAGCATTCTTAATAGCAATTCATAAAAAAACCCTGAGATGTGCACGTCTCAGGGTTTATATTTATTTAAAATACAGCTAACTATACTTTAATTTCTACTTCAACACCACTAGGTAATTCTAACTTCATTAAAGCATCAACTGTTTTAGATGAAGAAGAATAAATGTCTAATAATCTTTTGTGAGCTGATAATTGAAATTGCTCGCGAGATTTTTTGTTAACGTGTGGAGATCTTAAAACTGTAAAGATTCTTTTGTGAGTTGGTAATGGAATTGGTCCATTAACAACAGCTCCTGTAGCTTTTACAGTTTTTACGATTTTTTCAGCTGATTTATCAACTAAAGAATAATCGTAAGATTTTAATTTTATTCTAATTTTTTGACTCATTTTTCTTGAATTAAGCGTTACCTTTTGCTTTAGCGATTACAGCTTCAGACACGTTTGTTGGTGCTGGAGCGTAGTGATCGAATTCCATTGTAGATGTAGCACGACCAGAAGATAATGTACGTAATGAAGTTACATATCCGAACATTTCTGCTAATGGAACCATAGCTTTAATAACTTTAGCGTTATTTCTATCATCCATTCCTGATACTTGACCACGACGACGGTTTAAGTCACCTACAATATCACCCATGTTTTCTTCTGGAGTTAAAACCTCTAACTTCATGATAGGCTCTAAGATTTGAGCACCAGCGGCTTTTGCAGCAGCTTTGTAACCCATTTGAGCAGCTAACTCGAAAGATAATTGGTCAGAATCCACAGGGTGGAAAGATCCATCTTTTAAAGTAACTTTTAACGAATCCATTTCGAATCCTGCTAAAGGTCCATTCTTCATTGCAGCTTTAAAACCTTTCTCAATAGAAGGGATAAATTCTTTAGGAACGTTACCACCTTTAATTTCTGAAACGAATTCTAAACCTACTTTTCCTTCATCTGCTGGTCCCATTTCGAAAACGATATCAGCAAATTTACCACGACCACCTGATTGTTTTTTGTAAACCTCACGGTGATTAGCTGGACGAGAGAATGATTCTTTGTACTCTACTTGAGGCTCACCTTGGTTAACCTCTACTTTAAATTCACGTTTTAAACGGTCAACGATGATATCTAAGTGTAACTCACCCATACCAGAAATAACTGTTTGACCAGAAGCCTCATCAGTTTTTACTTGGAATGTTGGATCTTCTTCAGCTAATTTAGCTAAAGCCATACCTAATTTATCAACGTCAGCTTTCGTTTTAGGCTCAACTGCGATACCAATTACTGGATCTGGGAAGTCCATAGACTCTAATACGATAGGGGCTTTTTCATCACATAAAGTATCTCCTGTTTTGATATCTTTGAAACCTACTGCAGCTCCAATATCACCTGCTTCGATTCTCTCGATAGGCTCTTGTTTGTTAGCGTGCATTTGGAAGATACGAGAAATACGTTCTTTGTTACCAGAACGAGTATTTAATACGTAAGATCCAGCGTCTAATCCACCTGAATAAGCACGGAAGAATGCTAAACGACCTACGAATGGGTCAGTAGCAATTTTGAATGCTAATGCTGCGAATGGCTCATCAACTGAAGGTTTTCTTGAGATAGGCTCGTCAGTTTTTGGGTCAGTTCCTGGGATCGCTTCTTTATCACTTGGTGATGGTAAGTAACGACATACAGCATCTAACATGAATTGTACACCTTTGTTTTTGAACGAAGATCCACAAGTCATTGGGATGATAGACATATCTAATGTTGCAGCACGTAATGCAGCGTGAACTTCTTCTTCAGTAATAGAGTTTTCGTCCTCCATGTACTTCTCTAATAAGTTCTCGTCATACGCAGCTACTTCTTCAATTAATTGACCACGGAATTGTCTTACATCGTCAACCATATCAGCTGGGATTTCAACAACATCAAATGTAGAACCATGATTCTCATCATGCCATACAATTGCACGGTTTTTAATTAAATCTACAACTCCTTTAAAGTCTGCTTCGTCACCGATTGGTAATACAATAGGAACAGCATTTGACCCTAACATTTCACGTACTTGACGACATACATTTAAGAAGTCAGCTCCTTGACGGTCCATTTTGTTAACGAAACCTAAACGAGGAACTTTATAGTTATCTGCTAAACGCCAGTTTGTTTCAGATTGAGGTTCAACTCCATCTACTGCTGAGAATAAGAAAACTAAACCATCTAAAACACGTAAAGAACGGTTTACCTCTACTGTAAAGTCAACGTGACCAGGAGTGTCGATAATATTAAAGTGGTACCCTTTAGCGTCTGGTAATGGTTTACCTTGTTCTGTTGGGAATGTCCAATCTACTGTTACAGCTGCAGAAGTAATTGTAATACCTCTTTCAGCTTCTTGCTCCATCCAGTCAGTTGTAGCTGATCCTTCGTGAGTTTCTCCAATTTTGTGATTCTTACCTGAATAGAATAAGATACGCTCTGTCGTTGTAGTTTTTCCTGCATCGATGTGAGCAGCAATACCAATGTTTCTTGTGTATTTTAAATCTCTTGCCATCTTGTATTAGAATCTAAAGTGAGAGAATGCTTTGTTAGCTTCTGCCATTTTGTGAGTATCTTGACGTTTTTTAACGGCAGATCCTTCCTCTTTAGCAGCTGCAATAATTTCTCCAGCTAATTTTTGAGCCATCGATTTCTCGTTTCTGTTACGAGAATATTTGATTAACCATTTCATTGCTGTTGAAATTTTACGGTCTGGACGAATTTCCATTGGAATTTGGAATGTAGCTCCACCAACACGGCGAGAACGTACTTCTACGTGAGGCATTACATTAGATAATGCTTCTTTCCAAATGTCTAATGAAGTTTTTTCTGCATCTTCTTTACGAGAATCTACGATTTCTAACGCATCATAGAAAATTTTGAATGCTACAGATTTTTTTCCGTCGTACATTAAGTTGTTTACGAAACGAGTTACTAACTGATCATTAAATTTAGGATCTGGAAGTAAAGGTCTTTTTTTAGCTCTTGTCTTTCTCATCTTACCTTAAATTTATTTTTTAGCATCTTTAGGACGTTTCGCTCCATACTTACTTCTACGTTGAGTACGTCCGTTTACTCCCGCAGTATCTAACGCTCCACGTACAATGTGGTAACGCACACCTGGTAAATCTTTAACTCTACCTCCTCTAACCAATACTATCGAGTGCTCTTGAAGATTATGACCTTCACCACCGATGTACGCGTTAACTTCTTTCCCGTTTGTTAATCTAACACGAGCAACTTTACGCATTGCTGAGTTAGGTTTCTTAGGAGTTGTAGTGTAAACACGTGTACAAACACCGCGGCGTTGTGGACATGATTCCAATGCAGCCGATTTACTCTTCTTGGTTAGTTTTTTTCTACCTTTTCTAACTAATTGTTGAATTGTTGGCATACTAATTAAATTTCCTTTTAAATTTGGATTAAACCCATTTTTTGGGCATGCAAAACTACAAATAATTTATACAAAAACAAATAATAATGGATTTATTTTACATTGATTTATAATTTTTTAAAGAATTATAAACTATATTTTACAGAATTTTAATTCAAGAATAACAAAACAAGTAAATTATCAATAAACCTAATTTTTGATAAGTGATAGTATCTTATCTACATCTATTGACAACAAAATTTATTAAAACTTTATCCTATATTATTTTTCTCTAAGCTAATAACTTTTCGTATTTTTAATTAATCTGAATATCATATAATTATCGATATATTTTAATAAAAACGTTCGCATAATATTTATTTAATGTTAATTTTACATTAGAAAAATTAATTTTGCACTTCAAAACATTATTGAATGTCGGTAAACTCATTTTTTAAATTATTTACTCCGAAGGATAAAGTATTCTATCCTTTGTTCGAGGAAGCTTCAAAAAGTTTAATCAAATTAGCTGAATTGTTACATGAATGTGTAAACGCTCCAGTTGAAGAACGCGAAGATTACATCGCGCAAATTTCTAAGATAGAAAGCAAAATTGAATATCTTACTCAAAAAACAAATTTAGAGTTAAGCAAAAACTTTATCACACCTTTTGACAGAGAAGATATTTATCAATTAGTAAAATCTATCGATTATGTTGCAGATAATTTAAATGGAGCAGCGAATCGTATCAATATTTATCAAGTAGATAAAATTACAAAATCTATCCGCAAAATTACAGCTGTTAACTTAGAGGCTTGTCAATTAATCGGAGAGGGAATTGAGCAATTGAAAGATTTGAGAAACGTAAATCGTATTTACGAAATATGTGAACGAATCAATAAATTAGAAAATAAATCGGATCGTATTTTTGATAAAGCAGTTCAGGAAATTTTCGAAAACGAAACTGATGTTAAAAATATCATCAAGTATAAGGAGGTTTTATCTTCATTAGAATCTGCAACAGACAAGTGTAAAAGTGTTGCTAACGTATTGGAAGCTGTAGCGGTAAAACATTCATAACCAAAACTTAATCTAAAAGATTATGACAGATTTTTTTTCAGCGTTTTCGAGCATGTTATCGTCTACGCCAGGAATGTTATTGATTACTATTATCGTCTTAGCTTTTGTTTTTGATTATATTAATGGTTTTCACGACGCCGCAAACTCAATTGCTACAATTGTTGCAACTAAGGTTTTAACGCCTTTTCAAGCTGTACTTTGGGCTGCCGCATTCAACTTTGCTGCTTACTTTATTTCAGTTTATTGGATTGGAGAATTTAAGATTGGTAACACTATTGCAAAGTCGATTAACGAGCATTTTATTACACTAGAAGTTATTTTAGCTGGAATTATCGCTGCAATTTCTTGGAACTTATTAACATGGAAGTTTGGTATTCCTTCTTCTTCTTCTCATACATTAATTGGTGGTTTCATTGGAGCTGCATTAGCTCACGCCGGTGGTTTTTCTGCTGGTGGAGAAGATGTAATTGTTTACAAAAAAGTAATTCCAATTATTTGCTTTATCGTATTAGCACCATTAATTGGTATGATTATCGCCTCGATATTAACCATAATCACGCTTCATATTTGCAAAAGAGCCAAACCTGCAAAAGCAGAATGGTGGTTCAAGAAATTACAATTAGTTTCTTCTGCTCTTTTCTCTTTAGGACATGGTATGAATGATGCGCAAAAAGTAATGGGTATTATTGGAGCAGCGGTTATCTTTTATCACATTAATGTCGATTTTGATCCGGCTTATGTACAAGCAGAAGATAAATTCCAGTATTTCGTAGCGCATTGGATGTGGGTTCCTATTACATCGTTTGTTGTTATCGCATTAGGTACAATGGGTGGTGGATGGAAAATCATCAAAACGATGGGTTCTAAAATTACAAAAGTAACGCCATTGGAAGGTGTAGTTGCTGAAACTTCTGGAGCAATGACGCTTTATATTTCTGAGCATTTCGGAATTCCAGTTTCTACAACGCATACAATTACAGGTTCTATTATTGGTGTAGGTTTAACGAAACGTGTATCTGCAGTTCGTTGGGGAGTTACAATCAGTTTACTTTGGGCGTGGGTTCTTACTATCCCAGTCTCTGCATTATTAGCTGCATTAATCTACTACATCGTAACATTATTTGTTTAAAAATAACAATCAATATCATTAATATTTAGGAGCTTTTATTAGCTCCTTTTTTATTTTTGAAATAATTTTCGAAATTGATAAATGATAAGTTTAATAAAGTTTTAAATTTGCGCCATGCAATTAACTGTATTATTTATCATTATCGGCTTAGCCATTTTATTTGATTTCTTAAATGGTTTTCACGATGCCGCAAACTCTATTGCAACGGTTGTTACTACAAAGGTTTTAACTCCTATTCAAGCCGTTATATGGGCTGCATTCTTCAATTTTGTTGCTTTCTTCATTGCCAAATTTATCATTGGAGAATTTGGAGTTGCAGACACAATCGCAAAAATTATTAAAGAAGATGTTGTCGTCGCATTTGGATCCAATCCATCTATCGTTGTTATGGCGGCGCTTTCTGCAGCAATCACTTGGAATATTTTAACTTGGAAATTAGGAATCCCTTCCTCTTCATCTCACACCTTGATTGGTGGTTTAGCTGGAGGTGCATTAGCTGCAACAGGTTATGATTTTTCTGCTATTAACAGTACGATTATCTTAACGATTATCGCTTTTATTTTGGTTGCACCAATTATTGGTTTAGTCGCTGGTAATGTTATTTACATCATCACGCTGAATCTTTGTCGAAATGCAAAACCACATAAAGCAGATGCTTGGTTCAAGAAATTGCAATTAGTTTCTTCTGCGATGTTGAGTATTGGTCATGGTTTGAATGATTCTCAAAAAGTAATGGGAGTGATCACGTTTGCTTTACTTGCTAATCAAACTGCAATTGTTAATACGGATATGAATGATTGGATTTTGAATGATGTTTTCAATTGGAAGCATTGGTTCATCACAACAAGTAGTACTGATATTCACGATTGGGTTCCGATTATGTGTTTCTCTGCAATTGCTTTAGGAACTTTAGGTGGCGGAATGAAAATCCTAAAAACGATGGGAAATAAAATTACAAAAATTACTCCTATCGAAGGTTTCACTGCTCAAACAGCTTCAGCTATTACATTATTTTTTACTGAACATATCAAAATGCCAGTTTCTACAACTCACGTGATCACAGGATCTATTATTGGTGTTGGAATGGTAAAAAGAGTTTCTGCCGTTCGTTGGGGAGTTACAATTAGTTTATTATGGGCTTGGATTTTGACAATTCCAGTTTCTGCACTTATTGCAACAGGATTTTATTATCTATTTTCGATGTTTTTCTAACATTAAAAATTTAATTATATAAAAAATGGCTGTCAAAATTGACGGCCATTTTCTATTTATTTTAATATTTATTCTTGAATGATTATTTGCTAAAATCTTCTTTCAATAAATCGATTTTCGCTAACAACGTTTGTTGAACAGCTGGATAATCTTCTTTGTTAGAAAGTGAAGCATTTACAGAGAAATAATATTTAATCTTTGGTTCTGTTCCAGAAGGACGACAAGCTACTTTACTTCCATCCTCTGTATAGAAAATCAATACATTTGACTTTGGTATCTCAATCGCTTTTTCTTCACCAGAAATTAAATCTTTGTCGATAGAAGATTGAAAATCTTTTACACGAACAACTTTAGATCCTGCTAATTCTTTTGGAGGATTTGATCTAAATTCAACCATCATTTTAGCAATTAACTCTGCACCTTCTTTTCCAGGTTTTACAATACTAATTAAATCTTCTTGATATGCTTTTCCGATTTCAAGATAGATTTCCATTAATTTATTGTACAGAGAACTTCCTTTTGCTTTTTGTACAGCAGCAATTTCAGAAACCAATAAAGCTGTTGTAACAGAATCTTTATCACGGATAAAGTCTCCAACCATAAATCCGAATGATTCTTCTCCTCCTCCAACAAAACTTTCTTTGCCTTCGAATTTGCGAATCATATCAGCAATCCATTTGAAACCTGTTAATCCTACTTTACAATCAACATTGAATTTCGCAGCAATATCATAGAAAATATCAGACGTTACGATTGTCGATCCGATAAATTCATTTCCAACTAATTTCCCCGATTTTTGCCATTTTTCTAATAAATAATAAGCCAAAACAGTATTCATTTGGTTACCATTTAATAAAACAATTTCACCTTCATTGTTACGCGTTGCAACACCTACACGATCCGCATCAGGATCTGTTCCAATCACAACATCAGCACCAATTTCATTCGCTAAAGTAACTGCCATAGTCAAAGCCTCTGGTTCTTCTGGATTTGGCGATTTTACTGTTGGGAAATCTCCACTTGGAATTGCTTGTTCAGCAACTTGATGAACTTGAGTAAAACCAGCTTTATCAAAAGCTTTTGGCGTAATTGCAACGGCAGTTCCGTGAATAGAAGTAAAAACAATTTTTATATCTTCCTTACCATCTTGTGTAAAACTTCCGTTCGCTACACATGCATCAATAAAAGCTTCATCAATTTCTTTACCTATATACGTTAACAATGCATCGTTACCTTGAAATTTGATTTCTTCTACTTTTACATTATTTACTTCATTAATAATTTCTCCATCTTGTGGCGGAACAATTTGCGCTCCATCATTCCAATAAACTTTGTAACCATTGTAAATCGGAGGATTGTGGGAAGCTGTCAACACAATTCCAGCATCACAACCTAAATGACGAACTGTAAAAGACAATTCTGGCGTTGGGCGAAAAGATTCAAACAAATAAACGTTGATTCCATTCGCAGTCAAAACATCGGTAACCATTTTTGCAAACGTATCCGAATTGTGACGAACATCGTATGCAATCGCAACTTTTTTCTCTTTATTCGGAAATTGTTGATTAATATAATTTGCTAAACCTTGCGTTGCTGCACCAAGTGTATATTTGTTTAAACGATTTGTTCCAACACCCATTATACCACGCATTCCTCCTGTTCCAAACTCAAGGTTTTTATAAAAAGAATCGTCTAATTCGGTTGGATTATTATCAATTAAATCTTGAACAGCTTTTCTTGTTTCCGCATCATAAGCGTCAGAAAGCCATAATTTAGCATTATCTAAACTTGAAGTCATTCTTATCTTTTATTTTTTTAATACTTGGGCGCGGTCGGCAATTTTTGTATCCTTATTAGGATCGCCCATAAAATTTACAATTGAGTTTCCTTTTGCAGAACCATATAAGGTTTGGCGTGCATTGATGTCTAATAAAGCGTTATCATCTGTTGTGAAATTAGCTTCATTGACCTCGTATTTGAATAAATTCAATTGTGCTTCGCCATAAGCTTTCACTTTCATAGTTCCAGCAGTTCCTTCTAACATAATATTAGATTGATCATCTGCTTTCAAATCAAAGTTGTTTGTAATCAAAAAAGTTTGATTAATTCTCGCTTGATCTTTCGCAGAGATAGTCAATTCATCAACATTCAATGTTCCAGAAGTAGTCAAAGAAGTTTGTTTATTTGCATCAATCTTTTCTAAATCTCGTGTCACATAAACGTACAAATCATAGGCACTATAATGGTCTACATTTGATTTTTCTTTGATTGTAACCGCATTATTTTTTGCTTCAACTTCTAAATTATCAATAATATTTTGATGCGATTCTACTTTAACTCCAGATTTATTTCCTGGAACTAAAATAACATTACAATTACACGAAACGCTCAAATCTTTGATATTATCAGCTGTATATTCTTTTTGAGCCGTTGCAGCACCTTCTCCATCAATTGATGATGAACACGAAGTTGCAACTAAACCTAAAAATCCTAATAAAAATATTTTCTTCATAGTAGTTGGTTATTTAATTAGTTTAAATTCAATTCTTTTTGAACTAAATACAATTGTTTTTCGCGATTATTGCGAACAATTAACTCGCCCAAAAATCCCGCCAAAAATAATTGCGTTCCTAAAATCATAAAAACTAACGAAATATAAAAATAAGGACTATCTGTGATTAATCTGGCTGGTGTATGGGAAATATAAACTTTATATAATTTCTCGATTCCTAAATAAAATGAAGCGAAAAACCCTAAAATAAACATCAATGTACCCAATAAACCGAAAATATGCATTGGTTTATTCCCAAACCTTGACGCAAAGAAAAGTGTAATCAAATCCAAGAAACCATTTACAAAACGATTTGCTCCAAATTTTGAAACACCATATTTACGCGCTTGATGTTTTACTTTTTTCTCAATAATTTTCGAATATCCCGCATTTTTCGCTAAAACAGGAATATAACGGTGCATATCACCATACAATTCGATATTTTGCGTTACTTCCCAACGATAAGCTTTCAAACCACAGTTAAAATCGTGCAATTTTACACCAGAGGTTTTACGTGCTACACCATTGAATAATTTCGAAGGAAGATTTTTTGTCAATTTATTATCTTGACGATTTTCTTTCCAACCCGAAACAATATCTGCTTTTTGGTTTTTCAGCATTTTGTATAACGACGGTATTTCCTCAGGAAAATCTTGTAAATCTGCATCCATAGTAATCACAACATCACCTTTCACTTCTTTAAAAGCCGCGCTAAGTGCTGGAGACTTACCATAATTTTTACGGAATTTAATTCCTTTCACTTCTGTATTGAAGTTGGCAATATACTCTATAATTTGCCACGAATCATCTGTACTCCCGTCATCAACGAAAATAACTTCGAATGTAAAATCATTCTGTTCACAGACTTTTTTGATTCTGTAGAATAATTCCTCTAAGGAATCTTGTTCGTTCAGTAAAGGAACAACAACTGAAATATCCATATGTTAAAAAACACGTTTTTTTAAGAATTGTGAAAACATCGCTGCAATTGCGATGTAGAAAGATAAGAAAATTGAGGATAATCCGAAGAAGTTTTTCACAGTAAATAAATTAAGTGTTTTATAATCATCCGAATTTCTAAATGTTTCGATATCTTTTGCGACTTTTGGATCAGACATATTAGACGTAAAAGTATCTAATAACCCTTGTTTCAAACTATCTTGTGCCCATTCTCCATAAGTATTGAAGAATACAAAAATAACAATCAAACTCATGATTCCTGCAAAGAAAATCGTGTAGAAACCAACTTTAAAACCTTCTTTGAAAGTCATTAATTCTTCTGAAGTTTGATGATTTTTTGCTTTATTTTTCGATAAATTGAAAATTATTAAAAAACAATATAATGCATACAAAGGTAATACAATAAAACAGCAAATCATGAAGCTGTAAGTGTAATAATCTTTTACAGAAACTGTTCCGTTTAAAGAAAAATAAAAGTAAAGCGCGAAAAACAATGCTAATGTAATTGCTGTAAGCACCAAAGAGTTTTTGAAAATTTTATTAAAACTAATCATTCTGCAAAGATAATTATATCTCGTAATTCTTTCTCTATTAAATTGTATGATTTAAAAAGGAATTTATCTTCATAAATTCTTTTCTTCAATTATTTTTTACAATATCAATTACTTTTTTAGTTCTAATTTTTATTTGTAAATCAATCTATTAATTCAATCAGACCTAAGCAACAAGAAAGTTTTTTCAATAAACACTTTTATTTTTACAAAACTTTCTTACCTTTGCATCAGGCAAGTCCTACACAACCAGCTCCTGTTGAATCCTCCAGGACGGGAACGTAGCAAAGGTATACGGTCGTAGCGGTGTGATGTAGATCGCTTGCCTATTTTTATTTTTCTAAATTTCACTCCCACTTTTTTTTACCCCATTATTTATTCGTAAATTTGCAACCATTGATTTAAAGATTCAATGGAAACAAACAAAGCACCAAAGTACATTTTCGTTACCGGAGGAGTAACATCGTCGTTAGGAAAAGGAATCGTAGCATCATCATTAGGAATGCTACTAGAAGCAAGAGGATATAGAGTAACAATTCAGAAATTGGATCCCTATATAAATGTAGACCCAGGAACACTTAATCCTTACGAGCATGGAGAATGTTACGTTACGGAAGACGGTGCAGAGACCGATTTAGATTTAGGACATTATGAGCGTTTCTTGAACCGTGCAACGTCTCGTGCTAACTCAGTTACTACAGGTCGTATTTATCAAACAGTTATAGAAAAAGAACGTCGTGGAGATTATTTAGGAAAAACAGTTCAAGTTGTTCCTCATATCACAAACGAAATAAAACGTCGTATCAAATTATTAGGTAATACAGGTGATTATGATATCATCATTACTGAAATTGGAGGTACGGTTGGAGATATTGAGTCTTTACCTTATATCGAATCTATCCGTCAGTTAACTTGGGAATTAGGAGAACATAATTCTTCTGTTATTCACTTAACATTAGTCCCTTATTTAGCTGCTGCGGGTGAATTAAAAACAAAACCTACTCAACATTCTGTTCGTACATTAATGGAAAATGGTATTCATGCCAATGTTTTAGTTACACGTACGGAGCGTCATTTACCAAAAGATGTAAAAGCTAAATTGGCTTTATTCTGTAATGTTCGCAAAGAAAATGTAATCGAAAGTATGGATGCAGACACAATTTATGAGGTTCCATTCTTATTACATAAACAAAATTTTGACGAAGTTGTTTTAAAAGGCTTAGATTTGCCAACTGATCAAGAACCAGATTTTACAGTTTGGAACAAATTCTTATCAAATCATAAAAATCCTAAAAACGAAATAGAAATTGCTTTAGTTGGTAAATACGTTTCGTTACACGATTCTTATAAATCAATTACAGAAGCATTTACACATGCTGCTGCAACTTGCGAAACGAATGTAAAAGTTCGTTGGGTATATTCTGGTGATATTACAGAAGACAATGTTGGAGAGCAGTTGAAAGGCGTTTCGGGAATTTTGATTGCACCAGGTTTTGGAGATCGTGGTATTTTAGGTAAAATAATTGCTGCAAATTATGCACGAAGAAATAATATTCCAACATTAGGAATTTGTTTGGGAATGCAAATTATGGCAATTGAATTTGCGCGTAACGTTTTAGGTTACGAAAAAGCAGATTCAGCAGAAATGGATTTAACAACGCCTTATCCAGTTATCAGTTTGATGGAAGATCAAAAAGATGTATCGGACAAAGGAGGAACAATGCGTTTAGGAAATTGGAAATGTGAATTAACTCCAAATTCAAAAATTGAGAAAATTTACAACACAACCGAAATCTTAGAACGTCATCGTCATAGATATGAATTCAACAATGATTTTTACGATGAATTTGTTGAAAACAATTTTATTCCAGTTGGTAAAAACCCTGAAACAGAATTAGTAGAAATTTTAGAACATAATCAACACCCATATTATATAGGTGTACAATTCCATCCGGAATATAAAAGTACAGTTGCTTCGCCACATCCTTTATTTATAAGTTTTATCGAAGCTTCTTTATTGAATAAACAAAATGATTTATTAAATGCAACAAGAGAAAAAATTTGATTTTAACCAAACGATTGGTTTTATTTTAATTGCAATTCTTTTTGGCGTATTCTATTTTCTAAACAAACCTTCGGAAGCGGAGGTCGAAGCTCAGAAAAAAGAATTAGTTCAAAAGCAAGAGCAAGCAAAAAAACAGGAACAATTAAATAAAACAGCTACAACACAAGCTTTTCAAACTGTAGATCCTACATTAGCAAAAGATGTTGAAATTAGTAATGATAAACTAAAAGTTACTTTTTCGCCAAAAGGAGCTCAAATTTCTGACGTACAAATCGTTGGATATACAGCTTACAATGACAAAAAAGATGGACACAAAGATCCTTTACATTTGATAAAAGATGGATCAAGTAAGTTCAATTTATCATTCAAAACAAAACAAGGAGCTGTTCTTAATGTTTCGGATTTAGTTTTTGTACCTCAAGTACAGAAAAATGCGAACAATACAATTGTGACGTTTACAGCAAATGCGCAAAATAGTCAAATTCAATACATCTATACATTAGGCGATTCTTATGGTATCGATTTCGAAGTTAAAACGCAAGGTTTATCTAACATCACTTCTGATAAAAATGTAGATTTAGCGTGGACAATGGATGGTTTCAGTACTGAAAAAGGGAAAGATCAAGAAAAATATTGGTCACATACTTATTTTCAGTTCAAAGGAAACAAAGACATCGAATACGAATTATTTGGTTCTGACGAATGGGAAGAAGAGGAAGCTATTTCTTGGGTAGCCAACAAACAACAATTCTTCGCAACAGTTTTATCAAATGATGAAGGGTTTAAAACAACAAAAGGTGGTTCTAAAAACTCTGATAAAGAGGATTTAACTTATAGTAAACACTATCACTTAAACTCAAAATTAGAGTTAAAAAATAATGAAATCAATACAAAATTCACATGGGATTTTATTCCATTGGATTATAAAATGTTGAAAGATTATAACGACAAAGGATTCCAAAACTTAATTGACTTTGGTTGGGGATTATTTGGTTGGTTGAATAAATATTTCTTCTTGAATGTATTTAAATGGTTGGCAGCAATGAGTATTCCTTTAGGATGGGTAATCTTCTTGATGACAATCGTTGTAAAATTGATTTTATCTCCAATTATGTACAAACAATACCGTCAATCTGCATTGATGAAAGTTGTTCGTCCAGAGTTGAATGAAATCAACGAAAAATACAAGGATCCAAAAGATGCGATGAAGAAGCAACAAGAAACAATGGCAATTTATCGTAATGCAGGAATCAATCCATTAGCAGGATGTTTACCAGCATTATTACAAATTCCTATTTTCTATGCGTTATTCCGTTTCTTCCCGAACTTAATCGACTTGAGAGGTGTTCCTTTCTGGTTCGTAGATGATTTAACAGCATTCGATGATTTAATCAAATTACCAGAATGGGTTCCATTCCTTAATGGTCACTTAAGTGTATTCGCTTTATTATACATTGTTGCAATGATGATTTATTTTAAAGTTTCTGGATCTATGGATAACTTCCAAATGCCACAACAAGAAGGAATGCCAAACATGCAATTCATGAAATACATGATGTATGTAATGCCAGTTTTCTTCTTTGTATTCCTTAACAATTACGCTTCAGGTTTATCTTGGTATTATTTAGTATCCAATGCGATTAATATTTTCATCGTGTTATATATTAAGAAATATATGATTCACGAAGCGAAGATTCATCAAATCATCGAAACAAATAAAACGAAACCTAAAAAAACAGGTAAGTTTGCTTCGAAAATGCAAGAAATGATGAAACAAGCTCAAGAAATGCAAGAGCAACAACAAAAGAACAAAAAGAAATAATCACATTATATTTCAAATTCAAAAATCCGTTAATAATAATTAACGGATTTTTTTATTTATTTAAGACAATAAAAATTTTAGTAACCAATTTATTAAATATCAATAATTTATTCATTTAAAATACTTTTGTAGTGTACGTTACACACTTTTTATGAATAAATTCTTTTTTATTTATTATTTTCAGATTATTATTGTCTAAAAATAATAAATAACATGAATAATATTTACTCGATTAAAGACCAAACAGCAAACCCTGGACCTTTAGGATTATTTGGTTTTGCAATGACAACTGTTTTATTAAACATACACAATGCAGGCTTTTTTCCTGTTAATAGTATGATTATGGGAATGGGTGTTTTCTTTGGAGGTGGAGCACAATTTGTGGCTGGCGTTATGGAATGGAAAAAAGGAAACAACTTTGGTAGTATTGCATTCATGTCTTATGGTGCTTTTTGGTTAACACTTGTATTTATATGGTTAGCACCGATGTTTGGCGTAGAAAAACCGGACGGAAATGCAATGGGATGTTATTTAGGAATGTGGGGATTATTTACATTAATCAACTTTTTACAAACATTAAAAGGTAATTTGGTCGGAAAATTATTATTTGGTTCGTTAACCTTATTATTCTTGTTATTAGCAGCAGGTAACTTTACAGGAAGTCAAAGTATTTTACATTTTGCTGGTTGGACAGGAATCATCTGCGGATTTATTGCTTTTTACGAAGCTTCTGCAATTATGATTAATCAGAAATACGAAAAAGCAATTCTTCCTTTATAAATAATATGAATAAAAAAAATCCTTTATCAGAGACTGATAAAGGATTTTTTTTATAATTGAAATGAATTATTTATTAAACATTGGTGCTAATAATTTTTTCCAGATAAATAATAAAATTAATGATCCTAAAATTGAAAAAATCCAATCCAACGGACTGAAAAAACTCACTTCTCCATCATGAGAAATTCCTAAAATTGTACGCATATAAGCTCCTAAATATGCACCAACAATACCTATAAGTGCAGTTACCCAAAATCCTCCCGGATCTTTACCTGGCATTATTGCTTTAGCAATTCCAGCACAAATTAAACCGAACACTAAGTATACCAAAAAGCTCCAAACTCCGGTAATACCTAACATAATAAATGAAGTTGTCATCATAATTAATAGTATTTTTTATGGTTTTAAAAATTGTTAAGTAAATCTTAACTAAAATCGTTCCAAAAAGATAAGAAAAGTTTTTGTAATTTGTAAATTTGTAACACTATAAAATAAAATTTATGTCTCTAATCAAATCTATTTCAGGTTTTCGTGGAACAATCGGAGGAAAACCGGGAGATAATTTAACTCCTATAGACGCTGTAAAATTCGCAGCTGCTTACGGAACTTGGCTTAAGAATCAATCAAATCAATCAGAATATAAAGTAATTGTAGGTCGTGACGCTCGTATTTCTGGACAAATGGTTTCTCAATTAGTTTGTTCAACTTTACAAGGATTAGGAATTAATGTTGTCGATTTAGGTTTATCTACTACTCCAACTGTAGAAGTTATGGTGACACATTTACATGCAGATGGAGGAATTATTTTAACTGCTTCTCACAATCCAAAAGAATGGAATGCGTTGAAATTATTGAATGCAAAAGGAGAATTTGTTTCTGCAACAGATGGTGCGCAAATTTTAGCTTTCGCAGATAAAGATGATTATACATTTGCTAAAGTTGATGATTTAGGTTCTTATGAAACTTTTGATGATGCAATTGATTTACATATCGAGAAAATTTTGGCTTTGCCATTAGTGAATGCAAAAGCGATTCAAGAGAAAAATTTCAAAGTTGCGATTGACGCAGTAAATTCAACTGGAGGAATTGCAATTCCTAAGTTATTACAACGTTTAGGTGTAATTCATTACGATATGTATTGCGAGCCAAACGGACATTTTCCTCATAATCCAGAGCCTTTAAAAGAACATTTAGGTGATATCTGCAAAAAAGTAATCGACGAAGAAGCTGATTTCGGGATTGTAGTTGATCCAGATGTTGACCGTTTAGCAATTATCGACGAAAAAGGTGAAATGTTTGGAGAAGAATACTCATTAGTTGCAGTCGCAGATTATGTATTATCAAAAACGCCTTCAGCAACAGTTTCTAACTTATCATCTTCTCGTGCTTTACGCGATATTTCTGAAAAATATGGTCAAAAATATTCGCCATCAGCAGTTGGAGAAGTGAATGTTGTAGTTGAAATGAAAAAAGTTGACGCTAAAATTGGTGGAGAAGGAAACGGTGGTATTATTTATCCAGAATTGCACTACGGACGCGATTCTTTAGTAGGAATTGCTTTATTCTTGACATATTTGGCTGAACAAAATAAATCAGTTTCTGAAATTAGAGCTTCTTATCCTGCTTATTTTATGGCGAAAAAGAAAATAGAATTAACACCAGAAATCAATGTTGACGAATTGTTAGTGAAAATTCAAGAAGTTTACAAAAACGAAGAAATCAATACGGTTGATGGAGTTAAAATTGATTTCCCTACAGAATGGGTTCATTTAAGAAAATCAAACACAGAGCCAATTATTCGTATTTATACTGAAAGTACCTCAGAAGAAAATGCAAATAAATTAGCTGATAAAATGATCGAAAGCATAAAAAATATCATCTAAAACAATCTATTTTAATTGTTTAACAAATGTGCAAAACTCTAACAATTCGTTATGATTTTTGCACATTTTATTTTGTAAATTAGTCTATCACTATGGACGAAGATTTTTTTAATAACGAGCTAATTGAAGGTTTTGAGCAAATGCTTGATAATCGTGAATATAAGTATTACGATTCGGAGGATTTGGTCGAAATTATTGAGTTCTATCTTGAAGTAAATGATAGCGAATATGCAAAACGTTCGTTGGATTTTGCAGAAAAAATGCATCCCGAGAATATAGATATCAAAATCAAGAGAATCGAATATTTTCTTACAACTGAGGATTTAAAAAAAGCTGCAAAACTCATCAAAGATTTAAAAGATTTAGCTGCAAACGAATTAGATTACCTTCTTGTACAAGCACGTTTTTGGGGATTGAAAAATATGCCTCGAAAAGCGATAAATTTTTATGAAGAAGCTTTGCAAATAGACGAAGAAGAAACTGATTTTATTTGCAATTGTATCGGAAATGAATATTTGAATTTAGATGAAGTTCATTCTGCGTTAATTGCTTTCAAAAAAGCATTGAAATTCAATCCAGAAAACGATTATACTTTCTACTCTATTATTCAATGCTACGAAGAAATTCATAATCCTGATGAATGCATCGAATTTTTAAAAGATTTTATTGACGATAATCCATATTCGGAAGTTTCTTGGTTGCAACTTGGTCTGTTGTACAATCACAAAAAAATGTATGACGAAGCTATAAATGCATTGGATTACGTGCTCGCGATTAATCCTAACTCTATTGTTGGTCATGCTAACAAAGCAGTTTCTTTAGAAGAATTAGGAGAATACAACAAGGCAATAGAAACATTAGAAGAAACATTAGAATTTGATGATTCGCCTGCTGTTACGCATATGAAAATTGGTGAATTGTATGAAAAGTTAGAGAAACCACAAAAAGCGTTGAAAGCTTATCATATTGCGATAAAAGAAGATCCGCAATTGGATAAAGTTTGGGCAAAAGCAGCTTCGCTTTACAACAAATTAGAAAATATTGAAGAAGCCGAATATTACATTCAGCGAGCGATAGAATTGAATGGCGATAATTACGAATATTATACAGATTCAACTTACTATTTTCTGAAACAAATGAAGTTTGAGGAAGCTATAAAAAACCTTTCGAAATTGGTTCAATTAAAGCCTTTAGTTTTCCATACTTGGTTTGCTTACGTCGAAACTTTAATTGCTGTTGGCGAATACGAGGAAGCGATTGCAGTCTTATTAACAGGCGCTTTAAAGAATTTTAATCGTGCCGAATTTTTCTATCAATTGAGTAATGTCTATTATATTACAGAGCAAGATCAATTAGGAAATGAAGCGTTGCAAAATGCATTAAGTTTGGATCGAAATTTAAAAGATTCTATGATCGAATATTATCCGATTTTAGAAGAAAAAATCAATCAAATTTCTGGAAATAACGAATAAAAATATAATTCTTAAGCCATCTTTTTTAGATGGCTTTTTTCTTCACAGTAAAATAACACAGGTTTATTCAAAAAAACTTAACTTTATGATACTAAACAAGCCTTATGAACTTTGTCGCACATCAATATTTATCTTTCGGAAATCAATCGCTTCAAATTGGAAATTTGCTTGGTGAAACTGTAAAGGGAAAACAATATTTAGATTTTCCAGAAGATATTCAGAAAGGCATTTTATTGCATCGTTCAATTGATACATTTACAGATTCTCACGAAACTGTCAAACAAAGTTCAAGTTATTTTCACGAAACACAACACAAATTTGCACCAATTATTATTGATGTGATTTATGATTATTTTTTGATTAAATATTGGAATAATTATTCTGAAACTCCTTTCGAAAAATTCAAATCAGATTGTTATCAATTATTTAAGGATGAATACAATTCGCTTCCAAAAAAACTACAAGAAATCATTTTTTATTTGTTGAAATATGATTGGTTCGAAAATTATTCGACCATAGAAGGCGTTCAAAAAACATTAAAAGGAATCGGAAGTCGAGCAAAATTTGAGAATAATTTACATCAAATCATTCCCGAATTTGAAAAAAATTATTCTAATCTCGAAACTGATTTTCTATCATTTTTTCCTCAAATCCAAACGCATTGCAAGAACTTTGTATTCATTGATTCTCAAGTCTAAATTTCATTTTAAGAATTCGATAAAATTCATTAGTTTAGGGCTGTAAACAAACAGAAAACCACAATGGATTTAACTTTTAATAAAAGAGAGGATCATAACAAATTATTACTTTCTAAACTACGCCAAAAACTGAAACAAGTTTACCTTGGCGGAGGTCAAAAAAGAATTGATGCGTTGCATAGCAAAGGAAAAATGTCTGCAAGGGAACGTATTGATTATCTTTTGGACGAAAAAAAACCGAACATAGAGATTGGTGCTTTAACAGGAGATGAAATGTACAAAGAACACGGCGGATGTCCTTCGGGAGGTGTTGTTGTGAAAATTGGTTACATTTCTGGTAAACAGTGTATTGTTGTTGCAAATGATGCGACAGTAAAAGCTGGTGCTTGGTTCCCAATTACAGGTAAAAAGAATTTGCGTGCTCAAGAAATTGCGATGGAAAATAAATTGCCAATTATTTATTTGGTGGACAGCGCAGGTGTTTATTTACCAATGCAAGATGAGATTTTTCCTGATAAAGAAATGTTTGGTCGAATTTTCCGCAATAATGCAATCATGTCATCAATGGGAATTACTCAAATTTCTGCTGTGATGGGAAGTTGTGTTGCTGGTGGAGCATATTTACCAATTATGAGCGACGAAGCAATGATTGTAGACAAAACAGGTTCTATTTTCTTGGCAGGAAGTTATTTGGTAAAAGCAGCTATTGGAGAAGATATTGACAACGAAACTTTAGGTGGAGCAACAACACATTGCGAAATCTCTGGCGTGACTGATTATAAAGCAAAAGATGATAAAGATGCGTTGGATAGAATAAAATCTATTGTTGGTAAAATTGGTGATTATGAAAAAGCTGGATTTAATCGAATTGAAGCAGCAAAGCCTGCTTTAGATGAGCAAGAAATCTATGGTATTTTACCTGAATCTCGTGCTGAGCAGTACGATATGTATGACATTATTAACAGAATTGTTGATAACTCAGAATTGGACGAATATAAGCCTGATTATGGAAAATCAATTATTTGTACTTATGCTCGAATTGATGGTTGGGCGGTTGGAATTGTAGCTAATCAACGTAAAATCGTGAAGTCTAAAAAAGACGGAATGCAGTTCGGTGGTGTGATTTATTCAGATTCTGCGGATAAAGCGACTCGTTTTATTGCGAATTGTAACCAAAAGAAAATTCCGTTAGTTTTCTTACAAGATGTGACTGGTTTTATGGTTGGATCTAAATCTGAACATGGTGGTATTATCAAAGATGGTGCGAAAATGGTAAATGCAGTTTCGAATTCTGTTGTTCCAAAATTCACGATTATAGTTGGTAATTCTTATGGTGCAGGAAACTATGCTATGTGTGGAAAAGCTTATGATCCTAGATTAATTGCGGCTTGGCCTTCGGCTCAATTGGCAGTTATGGGAGGTGAGCAAGCGGCGAAAGTTTTGCTACAAATAAAAGAAGCGACTTTGAAAGCGCAAGGTGTAGAAGTTGATGAAGTGAAAAAGCAAGAACTTTTGAACGAAATTACAGCAAAATACAATGATGAAACAAGTCCTTATTATGCTGCGGCACGTTTGTGGACAGATGGAATTATTGATCCTTTGGATACGCGTAAATGGATTTCGATGGGAATTGAAGCTGCGAATCATGCTCCGATTGAAAAACAATTTAATTTAGGTGTTATCCAAGTTTAGAAAAACGAAAATATTTTTAAAAATAGAAGAGAATCCAATTTAGGATTCTCTTTTTATTTTTTGAATATTGTTTGAAACATGTAAATCAAATCTTGTCGAAAACTCCAATTCTTTACATATTCTACATTGATCTTAACTTTATCTGGCCAAAGAATTTCATCATTATATTTGATTGGATCATTTACATTGGATAAAATTTCTTCTTCTTTACAATATTTCAATTGAGCAGGACCAGTAATTCCAGGTTTAACTTTCAACACCAATCTATCCTCTCCAACCAATTTATCTGCATAACCAGCGACATCAGGACGAGGTCCAACAAAACTCATTTCCCCTATTAGAATATTGAATAATTGAGGTAATTCATCTAATTTATAATCTCGAAGAATCTTTCCAATTTTGGTAATTTGATGTTGATCGGTTGTTATTGTCGATTTAGAAACCCCTTTAATCGTTCTGATTTTATAAATATTGAAAAATCTTCCGTCTTTCCCAACTCTTTTTTGTGTAAAAACGCCAAATTGATTGGTATCTATAGAACTTATGATAATTAACAAAACAATTAACCCAACTAAAAATATTAGTAGGATTAATGCAAGTATATAATCAAATATGTTCTTTAAGATCATTTCAATTAAAAGAATTTACTTTTATTTCGAGAAGCTAAACATTTTATTTTTCCGAATGATGAATTATCAAAATTCTCATCTCCAGCAAAATATCCGTAGCCGTAGCCGTAACCATATCCGTAACCGTAGCCAGTTTTAATTTGGAAATCGTTGAATATAATTCCGACATTCGAAACCTCACCTTCATCATATTTATTCGAAATTGCATGGATAAAGTTTTTCTCCGAATAGTTGTAACGTGTTACATACAATGTGCAATCTGCGTTAAGCATCAAATCGTACGAATCTGTTACTAATCCTATTGGCGGTGAATCTATAATTACGAATTCATATTTCTCTTTCAATTCAGCAAATAATTGATCCATTCGATTACTCAAAATCAATTCTGAAGGATTTGGAGGAATTGGACCTGCTGAAATAATATCTAAATTTGGTAAAATTGTACGTTGTGTAATTTGATTTAACTCTAAATCATCCGCAACATAGTCTGTTACACCTGTTTTATTATTAATGTTAAAATCATCAAAGATTTTTGGTTGACGTAAATCTAATCCAATCAGAACCGTTTTCTTATCCATAGAACCAAGTGAACTCGCAATATTCATCGCATTGAAAATTTTACCTTCACCTCCAATAAATGATGTCATTAAAATCGTTTTGTTATCATCTTCAAGTCCTGGATTCTTGTATAAATATTTCAGATTAGAACGAATTGATCTAAACGATTCAGAAATTCCTGATTTTGGATTGTTGATTACAACTAAAGGTTATAGGAATTTCTTTAATCAATTCGCCTTGATACAAGTTAAGCATCAAAGTAAAGTCGAATTTATCTTTTGGTAAGTTTCGCAACAAATCTAAAACTACTATTGGAACTCCACCCATTTCTAATGAACGAAGCCTAAAAAGTACTTTTATTTTTCTATGTTGATTTGACATTTGGTTAGTTTAATAAACAAAAATACAACATTGAGTTTGAATTGAATAATACAACAACTTAAAAACTCATAAAATAATTCTTAATTTTGCAGAAAAAGTAGTCGAATGTTCAAAATTGGTACAAAAGTTAAAGTGATAGATGATAATATTTCGGGAACAATTTCCAAATTGAAAGGTGATTTTGTTTACTTTAATGATGAGTTTGGTTTTGAATATGAGTATCGCCAAGATGAAATCATCAAAGATATTGAAATTGACTATGAAGAATATCGAGATGAGAAAATCAAAGAATTTTCGAAACCAAAGTTTAAGACTTTTCGCAAATCTCATCGACATCCTTATTTAACGCGAGAAATTGATTTGCATATCGAAAATTTAGTTGATAATTGGCGTGATTTGGATAATGCGCAAATTATACAAACACAATTAGATGTTGCACGAAATGAGGTGGAGCGCGCTATGTTCGAAAGTCAAATTCGATTGATTTTAATTCACGGTTATGGAAAAGGAATTCTGAAAAAAGAAATTACCGAATTGTTATATCGTTACACGAATATCGAATTCTATGACGCCTCGTTCAAGGAATATCACGGCGACGCCATAGAAGTTAAATTTATTTAAATTGAGATATTTCGATACAATTTTCTTATTCTATCGAAACGAAAATCACTCAATATGACAATTTTCATTATTATTAGTCATTGGCTATAAACAAAGAAAGTCATTCTGAATTTGTTTCAGAATTTCATTATTTTTAGGATTAAAATCTTTTGATCCAATCCATCAAATCATAATAATTTTGAGGAACAATTCCGTGTCCACTTCTATATTCGTGGTATTCAAAATTAATATTCATCGATTTTAAAAACTCGTCACCCATTCGTCCTAATTCAATTGGCAATACAACATCTTCTGTTCCGTGCGAAACAAAGAAATTTAAGTTCGAAAAATCTTTCGATTGATCAAAATCTCCAATAATTTTAGCTTCTGGATAACCACTTAAAATAGCCACGTTTTTAATCTTTTCTGGATTATTTAGCGAAATCGCATAACTCAAAATTGCACCTTGGCTAAAGCCCATCAATGTTACATTTGCGTCATCTAAATTCTCTTGTTGAACAATTGCATCAATAAATTCGACCAATTTATTACGCGATTCTATTGCTTGCGTTTCATCCATCCATTTTTCATTGTTCACAAAATTAATATCATACCACGCATATCCGCCATACACAATATCATGCAACGCTCGTACACTTATAATATGCGCATTCTGCGGTAAATCTTGTGCAAATGAAAACAAATCTTCTTCGTTGCTTCCATAACCATGTATCAGCACAAAAAGAGGCGTTTTTTCAGTCGAAACAACAGGTAAACGTTCGATATATTTTATTCCATTCAATTCTTTCATACAAACTTATTTTTAGCGAATTTAATTCTAATTTTTCTAAATAAAATTATTTTCAGTTCAGTTAAAACCCTTCGAAAACACCCAAACCAAATAAAGCGAAATCATATTTCACAGGATCATTTGCATCCATTTCTCGCAATTTTGTATCAAGTTCTTTCAATGCTTTTGCATCATTTTGTTTTCGAGTCAGAATATTTAATTTTCGTGCAACATTTCCCGAATGTACATCCAAAGGACAGGAAAGAATAGAAGTTGGAATGGATTTCCAAATTCCTAAATCTACGCCTTGTTTGTCATCACGAATCATCCAACGCAAGTACATATTGATACGCTTTGCAGCCGAATTATTCAATGGATCTGAAATATGTTTAGTTGTTCGAGTTGGATGTTCTATTTCAAAAAAAGTTTGTTTGAAATTCGAGATTGATGCTTGCATCGAATCTGAAGTTTGATGTTTTGCAAAAACTTGTTCCAATCCGCCATGATTTTGATAAATGTTACGAAGCGATTGCATGAAAAATTTCAAATCTTCACTATTGAATGTTCTGTGAACAAAACCACCCAAATTCTTTAAATGATTCTCAGAGAAATTCATCACAAAATCGTAAGGCGAATTTCCCATCAACTGCATCATTTTATTCGCATTATTGATAATCATTTTACGATTTCCCCATGCAATTGTTGCCGCTAAAAACCCAGCAATTTCGATATCTTCTTTCGCAGAAAATCTATGCGGAATCTGTACTGGATCAGAATCGATAAAGTCTAATGTATTATATTGAAGAACTTTTTCGTCTAAAAAATCCTTTAATTCTTCTTGAATCATTTACATTTCTATTTGAAAAATTCCATCAGCCATCACCAATTTTCGATCAGTCATATTTGCTAATTCTTCGTTATGTGTCACAATGACAAAAGTTTGTCCAAATTCGTTTCGAAGATTGAAAAATAATTCATGTAATTCTTCAGCATTTTTAGAATCTAAATTACCAGAAGGTTCATCAGCAAAAACTACTTTAGGCTGATTAATCAACGCACGAGCTACTGCTACACGTTGTTGTTCTCCTCCAGAAAGTTGATTAGGTTTATGTGTCAAACGTTGCGAAAGTCCCAAATAAGACATTAACTCTTTTGCACGCTTTTCGGCTTCTGCTTTTTTTGTTTTCTTGATAAAAGCTGGAATACAAATATTTTCTATTGCATTAAATTCTGGCAACAATTGATGAAACTGAAAAATGAATCCAATGTTTTCGTTACGAAATTTAGATAAATCGCGATCGTTTAACTTCGTGATATCTTGTCCCGCAATCTGAATAGAAGTATTATATTTCTTTGGCTCAGAACTTTTTTCTAATGTTCCTAAAATTTGAAGCAAAGTTGTTTTTCCTGCTCCAGAAGCACCAACGATAGAAACGATTTCTTTTTCTACAATCGATAAAGAAACATTTTTTAGCACTTCTAATTCACCAAATTTCTTAACAATATTTTCTGCTTTTATCATGAGGTAAAGATATAAATTAAGTACTAAGTCTTAAATCATAAGTGATAAGTTTTTTTTGAATTAAAATTCGTCAGTTCGAGTGATTTTTAGAAATGAAATGATAAAAAATTGTATCGAGAATAGAATTTCACTAGAATTGACGGTTTTTTATTGATAAAATTATAAAATCAATCCTCCGTCGAAAATGCTTTAAACCCAAAACAAACAATTTTAGTGTACTTGGTACGATTTAAAAATTATATAACAATTGTTTTGACTTTTTAAATCATTAATATTCGTATCTTGTAACCTCTAAATAAATAATATTAATCACTTTTTTAGCATAAGCTGATAAAATTAATATGGCAAAATTTAGAATACATCAACAATATTTTTATTTTTGTAATTGAAAAATCAAAAAAAATGAATCTTCACGAATATCAAGGAAAAGAAATTCTTAGTAAATATGGTGTGAAAGTACAACGTGGTATCGTTGCTACTACACCAGAAGAAGCTGTAGAAGCTGCTAAACAATTAACTGAACAAACTGGTACAGGTTGGCATGTCGTAAAAGCACAAGTACACGCAGGTGGTCGTGGAAAAGGTGGTGGAGTAAAGCTTGCTAAAAACTTGGACGAAGTTAAAGAGAAAGCAAACGAAATCATCGGAATGCAGTTAGTAACACCTCAAACTTCGGCTGAAGGTAAAAAAGTTCATCAAGTTTTAATTGCTGAGGATGTTTATTATCCAGGTGAATCTGAAACTGAAGAATACTATGTTTCTGTATTGTTAGATCGTGCAACTGGTAAAAACATGATTATGTATTCTACTGAAGGTGGAATGGATATCGAGGAAGTTGCTGAGCACACACCAGACAAAATCTTTACAGAAGAAATTGATCCTGCTGTAGGAATCCAAGGTTTCCAAGCGCGTAAAGTTGCTTTTAACTTAGGTTTATCAGGAAATGCTTTCAAAGATGGTGTTAAATTTATCACTGCTTTATATAATGCATACGTTGCGATTGACGCTTCTATGTTCGAAATTAACCCAGTTCTTAAAACATCTGACGATCAAATTATCGCTGTAGATGCTAAAGTATCTATCGATGATAACTCATTATTCCGTCATCCAGATATCGCTGCTTTACGTGATACAAGAGAAGAAGATCCAACAGAAGTTGAAGCTGGTGAAGCTGGATTAAACTTCGTAAAATTAGACGGAAACGTAGGATGTATGGTTAACGGAGCTGGTTTAGCAATGGCAACTATGGATATCATCAAATTATCTGGTGGTAATCCTGCAAACTTCTTAGACGTTGGTGGTACTGCTGATGCTGAGCGTGTAGAAAAAGGTTTCCGTATTATCTTAAAAGATAAAAACGTAAAAGCTATCTTAATCAATATTTTTGGTGGTATTGTACGTTGTGATCGTGTTGCTCAAGGTATTTTAGATGCTTACAACAATATGGGTGACGAAATTAATGTGCCAATTATTGTTCGTTTACAAGGAACAAATGCAGAAATCGCTAAGAAAATGATTGATGAATCAGGTTTCGCTGTTCACTCTGCTATCACATTAAAAGACGCTGCTGACAAAGTAGAAGAATTAGTAGGTTAGGATTTTAACTTATTTACAATATATCAAACCTCTCAAAGAATTCTTTGAGAGGTTTTTTTGTATGATTTATTGTCATTCTGATTTCTA
>NZ_DJDM01000005.1:0-50837 GCF_002431085.1 Empedobacter sp. UBA5924 | reverse complement strand
TAACAAGGGGAAGATTACAGAATGATAAATATTTTAATTGATTATTCAAATGATTGATTTTCTTTTAAAATCAATAAATATAATTGATATTATTCATTAGCCTTATTCAAATGAAATCGAGTAAATTTGTCTAAAATTTTAATCAAATGTTTTTATATAACAGACATAGACGACTACGCAAAAACGAATCAATTCGTAGTATGATTCGCGAAAATCATTTGTCACCAAACGATTTTATTTTACCAATTTTTATGGCTGAAGGAGAAGGCGTGAAGGAAGAAATTGCTGCAATGCCAGGTATTTACCGCCAATCTCTTGACAATACTGTAAAAGAAGTAAAAGAAATTTGGGATTTAGGTATAAAATCAGTTAACATATATTGTAAAGTTAGTGATAACTTAAAAGATAATACAGGTAAAGAGGCTTGGAATCCAAACGGATTGATGCAAAATACAATCAAAGCAATTAAAGATGCTGTTCCAGAAATGATTGTAATGCCTGATGTTGCCTTAGATCCATATTCAATTTATGGTCATGACGGAATCATCAAAAATGGAGAAGTTATTAATGATGAAACAGTTGATGCTTTGGTAAAAATGACATTATCTCATGCAGAAGCTGGTGCAGATTTTGTTGCGCCTTCTGATATGATGGACGGTCGAATAGGAGCGATGCGCGCTGCGTTGGAGGAGAACGGTTTTCATAATGTAGGAATTATGACGTATGCTGCGAAATATGCATCATCTTTTTATGGACCTTTCCGTACAGCTTTAGATTCTGCACCAGTTGATTCTCAAGAAATTCCGAAAGACAAAAAAACCTATCAAATGGATTACCATAATTCACAAGAAGCATTGCGCGAAGCAATTGCGGATGTAGAAGAAGGTGCAGATATTTTGATGGTAAAACCAGGTATGGCATATCTGGATATTGTTAAATTAGTGAAAGATAATTTACAAGTTCCGGTTTCTGTTTATCAGGTTTCAGGTGAATATGCGATGATAAAAGCTGCTGTAGAAAAAGGTTGGTTAGATAATGATAAAGTAATTTTAGAGTCTTTAACTTGTTTCAAAAGAGCAGGAGCAGACCTAATTTCAACTTATTTTGCAAAAGAAGCAGCAAGATTATTGAACGATCAATAAATCAGTTCAAAATAAAAATAAAAAAATCCACTTCATTTGAAGTGGATTTTTTATGCTTTAAAGCGAATAATTAACCATTTTCGCTGTAAATTGTTGTTTTTCTAATGTAGATAGAAAATATTTTTGTTCAGCTTCAGCTTGTTCTTTTTTCTGATAATTCTTTTCGTAACCCGTTTGAATTTCTTTTAAAGAACCAATCGTTCCATTTTTCAATAAATAATTCTGAAACTTTGTATATCTATCTGCCAATTTGCCGTAGATATCTTTGTTATCGATGTTTGCTTCATAAACATCTGTCACATAAACTTCATTATCTTGTCCATAAGCGATGGAAAAAAAATAATAAGTTTGGTTATTCTTTGTTTGACTGAAAACCACCCCAGTAACAAAGAATAAAAATAGTACTAAACCTTTTTTCATTCAACCAAAATTTGAGCACGCAAGTTAATCATTATAACTTAATTAAAACCCTTGTTGTGTGATTTTATATTATTCGGTATAATTTTTTTATATTTGTGTCCTAAAATTGACTCAAAATGTTTCAAAATCTTCAGGATAAATTAGATAAAGCATTACATACCTTAAAAGGAAAAGGACAAATTACAGAAATTAACGTTGCAGAAACCGTAAAAGAGGTGCGTAGAGCCCTTGTTGATGCCGATGTTAGTTATAAAGTTGCAAAAGATTTTACAAATACGGTAAAAGAAAAGGCTTTAGGTGAAAACGTAATTACGTCGCTTAATCCTGGACAATTAATGGTAAAAATTGTTCATGATGAATTAGCAAAATTAATGGGAGGTGAGGTTACTGAACTGAAAGTAGACGATAATCCGACAATTATTTTGATTGCTGGTTTGCAAGGTTCTGGTAAAACAACTTTTTCTGGTAAATTAGCTAATTTCCTAAAAACTAAGAAAAACAAAAAAGTATTATTAGTTGCTGGTGATGTTTATCGTCCAGCTGCCATCAATCAGTTACAAGTTTTAGGAGAGCAAATTGGTGTAGATGTTTATGCTGATTTAGAAAACAAAAATCCTGTAGAAATTGCTCAATCAGCGATTGCACAAGCAAAACAAAATGGAAATAATGTAATTATTGTCGATACAGCTGGTCGTTTGGCGATTGATGAGCAAATGATGGATGAAATTCGTCGCGTTCACCAAACAGTTAATCCTACCGAAACTTTATTTGTTGTAGACTCTATGACAGGTCAAGATGCGGTGAATACTGCAAAAGCTTTCAATGAAGTATTGAATTATAATGGAGTTGTTTTAACAAAATTAGACGGTGATACACGTGGTGGAGCTGCTTTAACGATTAGAACTGTTGTTGATAAGCCAATCAAATTTATTTCTACTGGTGAGAAAATGGAAGCTTTAGATGTTTTCTATCCAGAACGTATGGCGGATCGTATTTTGGGAATGGGTGACGTTGTTTCGTTAGTAGAGCGTGCTCAAGAGCAATTTGACGAAGAAGAAGCAAAACGTTTGCAAAAGAAAATTGCAAAAAATAGCTTCGATTTTGATGATTTCTTAAAACAAATTCAGCAAATCAAACGTATGGGTAATATGAAAGATTTGGTTGGAATGATTCCTGGAGCTGGAAAAGCGTTGAAAGATGTAGATATTGACGACAATGCTTTTAAAGGGGTTGAAGCGATTATTCACTCAATGACGAAAAAAGAGCGTAAAAATCCAAATATTATCGATAATTCTCGTAAGAAAAGAATTGCAGCTGGTTCTGGAACATCTTTACAAGAAGTGAATCAATTATTGAAACAATTCTCTGAAATGGGAAAAATGATGAAATTTATGAATTCTGCAAATGGTAAAAAGATGATGGAAACAATGTCTAAAAATATGCCTGCAGGTGGATTCCCAGGAATGCCAAAAATGTAATAATAATACAATAATTTATAGTATATTAAAACCTCTAATTGTTAGAGGTTTTTTTATTTTAAACTAAATATATTATGTTAAATAGATTTTTCTTAATAGTTATTTTTTTCGGAATTTTTATAAACTGTCTTAATGGAGCTAGAGAGAAAGATGGTATAATAGTATATTATAATTATACAAAAGATGATGAGCTAGAGTGGAAATTAAATGACTATGAATACACATATTCTATAAACTTTATTTAAAAAGTAAATATAGAAATTAATCAATTTGATGATTATGCGGAAACAGAGTATGGAGGTTCATATCAATTTAAATTAGAGAAGAAAGACATAAAATTGTATAAAAGTTTACAAAATAAATTATCAAAAATTATTTTTGTAACAGACACAATAAAAAATAGTTATTATGGACATATTATAGTTTTAAATAGTTTGCAAATTATATTGTTCTAAAATATATTCCTAATCTAAAACCTTCAAAGTTGTATAGATAATCCCAAATAATAGGTAGACGACATTATTCAACTTTACATAATAAAGATTATTAATAATAATATTTCTATGAAATATTATTATTATAATATATATTATGTTAAATAAAGTATTTTATTAAGCTCTTTTATATATCCATTATTTATAATTTTAAATGTTGATTTCCCTAACAACAGTTTCTTCTACTAATTCATTTTGTTCTAATCTTCCTCCAGGCAATTCCCATTCGTTTCTATTGTTTTTAACTAACAAATATTTTCCATTAATTATAACGATTCCTTTTACAGAAATTGGAATTAAATATTCTTTACTCATTTTATTAAAATTTGGTTTTGTAAATGCCCAACGAATTTTAACTGGTACTGTGACGGATGAAAATGGTCAAAAATTATCTAACGTTCAGGTTCAGGATCCTCAAACGAAACGATGGACACAAACAAATTCGGATGGCTTTTTTACAATAGAATTAACGAACGAGAATACTAATTTGTCTTTTTCTCAAAAAGGAAAAGAAACACAAGAAATTGTTGTAGATTCTTCAGAAAATAACGTTTCGATTGTGTTATACAATCAAACTTTACGTTTGGAACAAGTTGATATTTTCCCAAAAAAAAAGAAAGAATATTCCGAGATTACGCTTGGTAAAGAAGCAATAGAAAATGTGCAAGCGTTTTCGTTAAACGAAGTTTTGCAACAATTACCAGGACAAGTAACAATGGATTTTAATAATAACGAGTTCAAAAATGTTGTTTTTAGAACTGCGATTTCTTCAAATAATTTGGGATTATCAGGAAGTTTGTCAAGTAATACAAATAATGATCGCAAAGATTATTTTCAGAATAAAGCGTTTGGGACGTCGATTGTAGTCAACGATATTCCAATTTCGAACAATGAAAATATGCAAGCGTTTACTTCCTTATCTGGTGGTGGTTTCAATGATTTTAATAACCCTAGTTATGGTGTTGATTTACGTCAAATTACAACTGCTAATATCGATGAAGTAAAAATTATTCAAGGAATAGCTCCTGCAAAATATGGTGATTTAACTTCAGGATTAATCATCATCAATTCTAAAGTTAGTGCAACTCCCCTACGCGCTTCCATTTCGATGTTAGATGCGACGACTGAATATAATATGTCAAAAGGTTTTAAAATTAATGATAGAAATTTCTTGAGTTTGTCGGGTAATTATTTGGCTTCTAATGAAGATGTTCGCGATAATTTAAAATCCTATAATCGTATAACAACAAATGCGGCGTGGAAATCATCAAACAAAATCAATACATTGGTTAATACTTTAGAAGGAAGTTTCGCAATCAATAATGATAAAATAAAATATGATCCAGATGATATTTCGGATCCTAAAATAAAGAATGACAAGTTTTCGATTCGATTATCTAATAATCTGAAATGGAACTTGAAAAAAGATTGGATTGATGCTTTGAATGTTGATGCAAATATCAGTTATGAAAAGCAAAATTCGAAAGAAGAACGTTGGAATAATGTCGCAACTGCTGCGGTTACAACTTCTACGGAAAATGGAATTTCGGATGCGATATTTTTACCAAATCAATACACGTTTGTCAAAAATGTAGAAGGAATTCCGATGTCTACTTTCTTAAATATAGAAGGTGTGAAAAATTACGAATCTAAAAATAATTGGAACCATACTTTTTCTGTTGGTTTATCTTCTCGATCAAGCTCTAACAAAGGTCGAGGGACATATACGGACGAAAATACAACGCCTAATTATTATACATTAAGCGGTGCAAAAGGTGGTTTAGGTTATCGTGATTATAATTTCAAAAATACCAAAACGCAATGGCAATTGTCTGTCTATGCAGAAGATAGAATTGTAAAATTTGGCGAAAATGACAATGTTTTCAAATTAGATTTAGGATTTAGATTCGATAATCAGTATGGAAATAACACATTTCAACCGCGTATAAATACATCTTATGCGTTCAATAAAGTGTTTAGAATTCGTGGTGGATACGGTATTGCTTCTAAAGCACCTTCGTTAAATCAGCTATTCACGGGAGATCGAATTTATGATCGTTTGTTGGGAGACGGAATTTATTATGTCAACAATAAACAATATGGGTGGATTGAAACGTTTCTTTTGGAAGGAAATAACTTAAACTTGAAACCAAGTAGATCTTACAATTCAGAAATTGGTTTTGATGTTAATTTACCTTTTGGATCATTAAATGTAACAGGGTATTATAATCAATTGAAGGATGGAATTTCAAGAGTTGATCATGTAGCAACTTTAGAAGGTTCTACAATTAGTGTCGACACATCCACTTCTACTCCAACTTATTCTGTTATTGGGAAAGAAGCCTATCAAATTATTTATAATACTTTGGAAAATAATTTAGAATCGACAGATAAAGGTATTGAAATGTTTATGAATTTTAACCGAATCAAACCTCTAAATTTAGATATTTCAGTGAATGGTTCGTATACAAAAACTACAAATAATAAGCCTGTTTATGAATATTCGGCTTCTACAAATGTTTTAGCAAAAGAGAAATATGCTGTTTATTATAATCCAAAATCGAATGATGAAGCTTTAATGTTTGGAACAAATTTTAATTATCATTTAAAAAAAGTTGGATTGATTTTATCTCTTCGTACAGAACATATTTTTATTCAAAATCACGATAAATACAACAATAGAAATCCAATTGGTTACTTAGATGAAAATTCTGTTTATCACGAAATTCCTGTCGAAGATCGAGGAAATACAGAATTATACGGACATTTGATTAAAGCTCCACAAAAAACATTAGCAGAATTACAAAATTCATTGCATAATTTTCATTTACGTATTTCGAAAGATTTCTTAAATGGATTCAAAGTATCTGTTTATACAACAAATGTTTTTGGTTTAAAACCTACTTATATCAACGATTCTGGTGAAAGAATTGTTTCAAAAATCGCAAAATTTTCATTGGGAGGTAAAATTGAATATACTTTCTAATTCTAAACAATTTCAAAAAAGATTATTATGTTAAAAAAATATATACTTCTCACTCCTATTTTAGCAAGTTTATTATTTAATTCTTGTTCTGATGATGATTTTGGAAATTCAGCGGTTCAACCCGTTACATTTACAACAAAAGTTACTTTTGATAGCGATTTTGATGCTTCAAAATTACCTGTAAATGCGAAAACAATTCTAAAAAATATACAAACAGGAATGACGAATGAAGTAATTTATGCAGATGGTTTAATTTTTGGACAATTATTTGGCGCAAATACAGTCGAATCTCAACCATATTCCCAAGCAAATGGACAATTAGATTGGTCTAAAGGTGAAGGAAACACAAAAGGTGCAGAAGCAAATACAGGTTATGTGTATGTTGCGAATGCGGTTCGTATTCCAGGAAATGGAACGACTTATCCAGTTCAACCAGGACAAAGTATTACAATTGCGCAAACGGCGATAAATCACAAAGGAAATTACACCGATGCAAATGGTAAAGTAATCGAAATTCTAAAACCAGAGTTGACGGTCGATTTATCAAATGCAGATTTTGAGGTAAATATGACGAGCTATTTAGGTTCTCAATATTCATATGATATTCAAAATCCTGCTGTTCCAGATTTAGATATTGTTTGGTGGGCAAATGGAAATAAAGATTTATTGTTAGATAATTTAGGTCGTCAAGCTTATATTCTTTTTAGGGCTGATGAAAATGATATAAATGGTTTTGGAAAAGTTAAAAATCCATCAAATAAAACGACGTATCAGTATTTACAATTGCCGAATTATTTTATTTTAGATGCTGTAGAAACAACACAAGACATGGGAACTAAATTGGTTCCGAAAAAATTACAGAACAAACAAGATGCTGGTTACGCCTATTTAACAGCAGGATCTTATACATCAACATCTATTATTCGTAAAACTCAAAAAACAATTAATGGTCGTATAATTTTGAAGGATACAAACAATTCGACAAACGATTTTGTAAACATCAAAGCTGAACCAAAGATTTTTGCGCAATAGAAATTAAAAAACATGAAATCAATTGATTTAACAACATACGATAACAAATTATTGAAAATTGTTTCTTTTGCTTGTTTACTTTTAGGAAGTACATCATTTGCGCAAGAAAATGATTCGATAAAAGTAACTTCTAACGAAGCTGAACAAGTTATAAAGGATTTGAATTGGCAATTACCTGTTGCGACACATTCTTTACCGATTAAAGATTATACGCATACTGGAATTTATTTCAGTCATAAAAACAATCAATTTTCGCGTAAACAAACAGCAGAAGAAACAAGTCGTTACGGTTTTTTGAGCGAAGGTTTATATACAACTGAAAATGGTTTTAGAATTTTCGGAATGATTGACTTGCAGAAATTCAATGAAAAAAATCTTTCATGGAACCTTTCTGACGAGCGTACAGATGAGCAACAAGTGCTTTCTCCTCAATATTTCTACGTTCCGCGTGCAGCAGATTGGGATAATCAGCAATATTTGATTCGTGGTGGAGTTTCGAAAAATTTTGGCAATTTAACTTTGGCTGCAAAAGCTGAATTGAATGTCAACAAAATGGCGCGTAAATTAGATCCTCGTCCAGAGATTAAAAACAATCAATTAGTTGGAGAAATTCAAGTTGGTTATGAACTTTTTGAGGGACATCAGATTTTTGTGTTAGGTTCATATGGTCGAAAAGATAAAGATTATAGTCTAAAGTATAAAGGTAGAAATCAAGATGTAGAAGAAAATTCGAATACCTATTTGCGTTACATGGCTGGTTATGGTCGCGAAATTAATAATCCATTGAGAAATAAAATAGATAACGAAAAAACAATTTACGAATATTTTACACGAAATATCATTTCTAAAATCGGTGGTGGATATCAATTTAATTCAGACAATACAAAGTTGATTTTAGGTTACAATTACCAAGAAAATCAACAGCGAATGTATGATAGCAAAACAAAAGAAGATAAGTTCTTTATCTATGTTTGGGATATCAACGAGCATTTTGCTTATGCGAATTTTATGACAAAATTTGATAACAATACAATCAATACACGTTTAGATTTTTCGAGAAAAGATGGTGAAAATTACGATGTTTCTATCGGTGGAATGAATTATCAAAATCGTATACAAAATCTAAATTTTGATGTTAACTTAGCTAATCGTGATGTTACGAAAATGAATTATTTTCTTGGATTCAAAACAAGCTATAATCAGAACAAATATTACGATGCTTTAGCTATTTATGACATGAAAATTAAATCGTTAGATGTTGGTATTTATGGAAATAAAGATTTAATGTTGAATGATAATTCGAAAATAAATATTGGTTTAGCTTTTAATTATTATGCTTTATTGGATTCTTATTTTGATTATACAAAAATGACTGGAATCAACGAAGATACTTTCTATGACAATGTAGCGGCTTATGATTATGCGTACAATACAACCAATCATTTTGATGCTTCAACTTCTATTCGCTACATTTTACCTGTAAAAAACAATAAAACAATCGAAGTATATACGCAGTTAAAAGGTATATTTGCAACAAATAAGAGCAATTTTACCGAAATCAATACAGATAATACGTATTTAATGAATTTCGGAATTCAATTAAATTATTAGAATGAAGATGAAAAAAATGCTTCCAATCGTTGCATTTGGTGCGACTACTCTATTTTATGCGTTTAACAGTAACAAAATAATCGATCAAGGTTATACAGTTACCGAATTACGTGCATTGTATAGTAGCGGAGATCAGTCAAAATGGCCTAAACCAACTGTTGACGAAAGTGTTTTGAAAGATGGTTTTGAAGATATTGGTACATTAGGCGAAGTTCCTTTTCCTAAAGATAATCCGTATTCTAAAGAAAAAGCTGAGTTAGGAAAATCCTTATTTTTTGATCCTCGTTTATCAAATTCAAATCAAATTTCTTGTGCAAATTGCCACGATCCTGAGCTGAATTGGGGTGATGGTCGTCGTGTTCCTTATGGCGAAGATCGACAATTGGGAGCGCGTAATTCGCCGAGTTTGATGAATGTTGCTTACTCAAAAGTGATGTTTTGGGATGGTCGTGCAAAAACATTGGAAGAACAAGCTGAATTTCCGATTCGTGATAAAAAAGAAATGAATCATCATATTGATTTTGCAACAAAACGAATTGCTGAAATTAATGGTTACAAAGAATTATTTAAAGCTGCTTTTGGTGACGAAAAAGTAACGAATGACCGTATTACAAAAGCAATTGCAACCTTTGAACGTACGATTTTATCACCAAAAAATAGATTTGATAAATTTATTTCAGGAAAATCGGATGAATTAACTGATCAAGAAATTGAAGGTTTACATCTTTTCCGTACAAAAGCGCGTTGCATCAATTGTCACAATACAGCATATTTTTCGGATAATAAATTTCATAATATAGGTTTGACATATTATGGTCGAGAATACGAGGATTTAGGATTATACAATACAACTAAATTGGCTAAGAATGTTGGTGAATTCAAAACACCTTCATTACGAGAAGTTCCTCAAAATGCTCCTTATATGCACAACGGACTTTTTCCTACGATTCGTGGTGTAATCAATATGTACAATGCAGGAATGTTCCATTTTCAACCAAATGAGAAACAGAAAATGATTCATTATTTCCGAAAACAACAGAGTTAGTTCAGAAATTGAATTTAACTGCTTCGGAAATGGATGCATTAGAAGCTTTTTTGATGAGTTTGAAACAGAATCAATACAAAATGCGTCCACCGCAATTACCGAATAAATAACAAATTATAAATAAAAAACGACTCAATAATTGAGTCGTTTTTTATTTTGTATAGTTTTAATTTTCAACTAAAATTTTTAATTGATTTTGAATAAATACTTGACTCAAATTATTATTGAGTTCATTATATTTTGATTTTAACACTTGATTTTTAGACGATTTGTAAACAGAAGCATCAACTTTATCAAACTTATATTTTGTTTCTGTGGTTTCAAAAGATTGTTCAGAAGTTTTTACAATTTCAATTAAAGAATTGGTCAAATCTTTCAATAAATTTAATTTTTTTATTTCAAGATTAACGAGATCATTTAATCGTTTTTCCTCTTTATCTTTTTGCACTTCATTTAATTGTAATTCAATTTTTTTCAATTCTCGTTGTTGCGCTGTATTTCCTCTCGAATAAATTGGAATAGAAAGATTCAATCCAATATATTGACTTTTGTTGTCTTTTAATTGATTTCCAAACTGAAAATTAGTATCCGCCAAACTCTTAATTTTCTGCGCATAAAAAGTTCCGTAAGAATAATTCAAGAAATTTCTTTGTATTTACGTTCGATTGTGTAAGATGAAAGCGCAAACAATCCAAATAATGCGATTGTAATCACAATAACATTTAGAATTTTGAACATTTTCTCTTGTTTTGTGTAATTCTCATACGAACGAGCAAATTGCTTATCAACAAATTCATATTCAAATGGATAATCTTGATTAACTTTAGCTTTCCAAAACGTTTCAATGTTATCGATGGTTTCTTTTGTATCTTCTGTGTCTATTTTAATCAGTATATTTTGAAGATTGGAAGGCATCCACTTTACAACTTTAAAATGAAAAAACATCATTGGTCTAATCTTAGCCTGTGGCTCTCCCAAATTAAAATCTTTTATTACTCCAACCAGTTTTAATTTTTGATTATTCCAATCGAACTCGTCATTTAACTTTAATGTTTCTCCAAAATGTTTTTTTGCGGTTTCATTAATAAGAACACTGGAAATTGTATCAGATGAGATTTTAGGATCTAAATCTCGTCCTTCTTTTACTTCAATTTTCATCATGTTTAGAAAGCCAAAGTCAATCGCCATATTATCTGTTACCAATTGTTTATCTTTTACTCTAAAACTTGTGTTGGATATTGCTCCACCGGAACCAAACTTAAATGCCGTTGCATTAATGCTTTGTACGCCTTTAATTTTTGCTAAATCTTGCTGGAAACTTTCGTAAAAATTGAACTTATTTTCTCCTAAATCCTGTCTTTTAAACGGAATACTAATCACTTGATCTCCTGAAAATCCCAAATCTTTTTTTGCAATATGATTCATTTGTTGAATAACAAGAGTTCCAGCTACAATAAAGAATGTAGCAATAGAAAATTGTAAAATCAACATTCCATTTCGTAACCAAATTCCATTCTTGCTTCTTGAAAAATTCCCTTTTAGAACGTTAAGCTCTTTAAAATTTGACACATAAATGGCAGGAAAAATTCCGGCAATAATCACAACTACAATGAAAATCGCTACAAGATATGGGATAAACGGGATAATTTCTATTTCCAGGTTTTTGTCAATCAGCTGATTATAACTGGGTAAACCTACTTCAACCAAAGCCAAAGCAACCACAAATGCCAAAACAGTTGTAATGGTTGTTTCTACAATAAATTGGACAACAATATTTCGTTTGGTTGCTCCAACCACTTTTCTGATTCCTACTTCTTTTGCTCTTCTAATTGCTTGTGCAGTGGAAAGGTTAATATAATTGATGATGGATAAAATTAAAATCAGATAAGATAATCCCAGGTTAATCTGTAAAAACAGTTTGTTTCCCATTCCTTCCGGAAGTCTTGAAACTTTGGCATTTAATCTCGAATCTTTTAAAGGCTGTAATTGTACTTTAACAGGTTCGTATATCTTTGAAAATTCTTCTACTGAAACTCCTTCTCGTTGCGCATTTTTAACTGTATTATTCTCATAAAATAATTGTGTAGCCAGTTTCTCTACTTCTAGTTTGTCTGCAGGATTTTTAAGCTTTATAAATAGTCCTGTGCCATAATTTCCCCAGTTATCCTTAATATCCTCTAAACGTGAATAAATATTAGAAATAACCATTTTAGGTTGAAAGCTTGTGTATTTTTCTGCTTTAAAAACACCATAAATCGGCATCTTTATTCCATCATATGTTGTCAAGATTTTCCCTACAGGGTTTTCTTTACCAAAGATTTTGATTGCTTCACTCTCTTCTATTGCAACACCATATCTGTTTTTGCGAAAATCATCTACACTTCCTTTTATAAACTTGAATGGAATAAAATCAAAAAAATTCTGATCTGTACTAGTAATTCCAGTAACATAAACTTTTTTATTATTGACGTAATAAGTTTCTTGCCCATACCAACCTTCAAACCAACAATAACTTTCTATCTTATCTGATTTTTCTTTTAAGTAACGAGGCAAAGGTTCAACACTTGTAGGCCAAGTTTCTCCACCTCTCTGAAATACAGTTAATGTTTCAAATACGCGACCAATATTCGGATTCCATTGATTGTAACTCGTTTCATCTTTCCAATATAAAGTCGAAAAAATAACACCAGCAATTCCGATAGCTAAACCAAGAATTGTAAGAAATGTAAACCCTTTATTCTTGATCGTATTTCTTAAGTATATTTTAAGCCAATTTTTTAGCATTGAATTTAAATTTTAGTTTTCTCAAAAACATTTACATTTTTCTGATTCATTTTTTCAGAAAGAATTTCACCATCTTTCATGGTAATAATTTTATCAGAGTAAGCCGCATCATGAGCCGAATGTGTCACCATCAAAATTGTAGATCCTTGCGCATGCAAATCGGTCAAAAGCTCCATGACTTCATTTCCATTAATACTATCCAAATTTCCTGTTGGTTCATCAGCCAAAATTATTTTAGGATTAATCACTAAAGCTCTTGCTACTGCAACACGTTGTTGCTGACCACCAGAAAGTTGCTGTGGATAATGTTGCAAACGATGGACAATGTTTAATTTTTCGGCAATTTCTTGCACTCGTTTTTTTCGTTCCGAGTTCGAAACTTTAGAATAAATCAAAGGTAATTCGATATTATCATAAACTGATAATTCATCAATTAAGTTGAAATTTTGGAAGATAAATCCTATGTTTTCTTTTCTAACTTGAGAGCGTTTCGATTCGTTTGCATTAGACATTTCAAGGTTATTCAAGGTATAACTTCCTCCATTGAAAGAATCCAATAATCCAATAATATTCAATAAAGTTGATTTTCCACAACCTGAAGGGCCCATAATGGAAATAAATTCTCCAGAATTGATTATTAAATTAATCTCATTCAACGCTTTTGTTTGAATATCTTCTGTGATAAATATTTTTGATAAGTTTTCTATTTTAATCATGATGTTATTTTTTTAATTTATTTTTTGTCATTCCGAACATAGCTTTTAGCGAAATGAGGAATCTGTATTTTATAGATTTCTCGATAAGCTCGAAATGACAGCTAAAATTGTGTGTTATTATTTTTTTATCGTTAATTCTTGTACTTCTTTATAATCTTCGTAATTCGAAATAATTACTTTTTCATTTACTTTTAATCCTGAGGATATCTCATAAACACTCGGATTTTCTCTTCCTAATTCAATTTTTCTTCGTGTTGCTTTATCATTATTAACAACAAAAATCCACTTCCCTTGTGTGGTTGTATAAAAGGAACCTTTCTGAATCACTAATTTCTTCTCTTTCTCGGATAAAATCAATTTTACTCCTACGGATAAACCTTCTTGTAAATTTTCAGGAATTTTATCAATAAATTCTAATTCTGTTTTAAATTTTCCATTTTTTATTTCTGGAGAAATCTTAGTCACTTTCACTTTTATGATTTTTCCTTTAATTTCGATTTGTCCATATTGATTTTCTTGAATTCTATCCAAATAATATTCATCTACCATTGCAACTAATTTATAACCGCTTAGAATATCCACTTTTCCTATGCTTTTTCCTGCTTCTATTGATTGTCCTAATGTCGCTTCAAAAGAACTTAAACGACCAGTTTCAGGTGCTAAAACCAAGAAATTTTGTTTGTTTTTCCGAAGCGTTACTAGACTTTTTTGCATGATAGCTAAAGCTTCATTAATTTGCTTTAATTGAATCGAATTTGATTCACGTTCCTTTACCAAACTTTTTTGAATAATTGCTTTTCGTTCTTGCTGATAGCGCATTTTTTCCTTCGTATTCTCCCACTCATTTTTTGCTAACACTTCTCGATCATATAACTTTTGATTTAGTTCATAATCTAATTTTGATTGATTAAAATCGTGTTCAATTCCTACAAAATCCTTTGATAGATCTAATTCTTGATTCCGAATAGATAGTTTTGCAACATTTAATTGATTCATTTGTTCAATAATTGCCGTTTCTTGCGTCAAAAAATTAAGTTCCGTATTCGGATTATATAATCGTGCAATTGGTAATCCTTTTGTCACCTTCTCACCATTTTCTACAAATATTTCTTGAACAGAACCACCTTCTATCACATTGATAAAGATTGAATTAATTGGTTCTATTTGTGCCTGAAAAACAACAAAATCTTCAAAATAATCTTCAGAAACGTCTTTTATCATCAATTCATTTGCACTTACAGTTAAAGTTCGCGGTCGATTCATCAAATAAAAACTCGAACCGCCTAAAATTATGGTCGTTACAGCAATTATTCCGAGGCGTTTATATTTTTTATTTTTTTGATTGATTTTCGTATCCATTATTTATTAAATTTACCAAACAACCGTTTATTTATGGTTATTTTACTAATTATCAATACGTAATAAATATGCCCAAAATTTATAATTTCTTAAAGCATTGAAATCAATTCTTTTAAAAAATTATATAAAAAATAGACTGTCCGAAAACGAACACTTATTTGTTCAGAAACGGACACATGACAAAACTGAATATGAAGAAAACTTTAGCCACTATACTGATTTTAGACGATCAAGAAGAAATATTAATTGCAAGTCGACTACTTTTGAAACGCCAATTCGAAACAATTATCACTTGTTCTGATCCTAAAAAGATTCCTCAAATCTTGGTAGAAAATGAAATTGATGTTGTTTTAATGGACATGAATTTTAGAACAGGTTATGAAGATGGAAAAGAAGGAATTTTTTGGCTGAAAGAAATTCAACATGCGCAACCAAAAACGAGAGTAATTTTAATGACTTCCTATGGAAGTGTAGAAACTGCGGTTGAAGGTTTAAAACTTGGTGCGATTGATTATATTTTAAAACCATGGGATAATGATAAATTAGTTAATCTTATAAAAGAAGCGATAAAACAACTTAGAAAATCGAGGAAAATAAAAGAAGCGAAAGAAAATAAGTTGTTTTACGGAAATTCTCCGAGTATCGAAAAAGTATATAAAATCACCAATAAAATTGCAAAAACCGATGCAACAATCTTGATTTTAGGCGAAAATGGTACAGGAAAATCAGTTTTGGCAAAATCAATTCATGAAAATTCTTCTCGAAATACAGAAAAATTTGTTCATGTTGATTTAGGTTCTTTAAACGAAAATCTATTTGAAAGTGAATTATTTGGATATAAAAAAGGTGCGTTTACCGATGCAAAAGAAGATACAATTGGTCGATTTGAAGCAGCAAATAATGGAACAATTTTTTTAGATGAAATTGGGAATTTACCAAATCATTTACAAGCAAAACTTTTGCAAGTAATTCAGAATAAAGAAATTATTCGTTTAGGAGAAAGTTTACCAAGAAAAATTGATGTTCGGATTATTGTTGCTACGAATGCGAATCTTGAAAATGCAGTAAAAGAAGGTCGTTTTAGGGAAGATTTATATTATCGAATCAATACAATTTCAGTTACAATGCCAAGTCTTAGCGAACGAAAAGAAGATATTAAACCTTTGATTGATTATTTTTTAGAACTTTATGTTGATAAATATGAAGTAGAAAAACCTATTATCCATGAACAAATTTTACATCAATTAGAAAACTACGATTGGAACGGAAACATTCGAGAATTGCAAAACAGAATCGAACGTGCAATTATTTTGGCTGAAGAAAATGAAATTACGATTGAAAATATAGGTTTCACAACATTTATTCCTCAAAAAATAACAGATAATTCAAATAATTTGAACGAAATAGAGCGAAATAAAATTGTAGAACGTTTACATTTTTTTGAAGGAAATATTAGTAAAACAGCCGAAAATTTAGGTGTTTCTCGTGCTGCTTTATATCGAAAATTAGAAAAATATAACATTACGAATTATAAATAATGAAACGCAATTCTCTTATTTTTCAGTTAGTACTCAGAATACTTTTTTTAGCATTTCTTTTGTTTATGTTGGCTTTTATTGGAATCAAAAATTATTGGTTTTCATTTACATTTGTATGTATTATTACAATTGTTTCGATTACGGAAATAATTCATTTTTCTAAAAATTATCTTTCTAAAAATCAGAAAATTATAGATGCTTTATTGTACAATGACTTTAGCTTAAATATTAATCAAAATCAATATAAAAAAGACAATTCTGTATTAAAATTATATCATAAAATTAGAGAAGAACATGTTTTAAATTCGTCTAAAGAAATCATTTATCATCAATTATTGAATGCAGTTCCGTTTGGCTTTTTGATTCTTAAAAAAGAAGAAAATGATCGAAAAATTATATTTATCAATCATCATTTTCAAAAGATATTTAGCGTTCCAAAATCAAGTTCGTGGAATTATCTAAAAAAATTGATTCCACAGTTTTGTGAAACTTTAGAAAATAAAGAATTTGATGATTTTAAAAGTACAATTGACATACAAATTAATGATGAAGAGCGACAAACTTATCTGATTCAGAACACAAAAACGTTGATTGCTCATGATGAATATGCGATTATTTTTATTGATTCGATTCAGCGCGTGATTGATTCCACTGAAAAAGAGGCTTGGATGAATATTATGAAAGTTATTGCGCATGAAATCATCAATTCTTTGACGCCTATTTATTCATTAGCAAATACCACAAAAACTTATTTTGAAGCGAATCATTTAGACAAAAATGATTATGATGATATTCGTTTGAGTTTGGATACAATTATGAATAGAAGTCAGCATTTACAGACGTTTGTAGAGCAATATCGTAAATTGACCATGTTACCAAACCCTGTTAAATCGTTACAAAATTTGTATGAAATTGTCCAAGGAATTGAACAATCTTTTTCGGCTGAATTTCATCAAAAAAATATTGTTTTTCAGAATTTAATTCCACAAAATATTGAAGTTGAAATTGATCGTATCTTATTTGAACAAGTTTTGATTAACTTAATCAAAAATGCGATTTATTCATTAGAAAATGTAGAAACTAAATCTATTGAAATTTCATCGAAACAAACTGATAATCGATTGCAAATTATTATTCAAGATTCTGGACAATTGATTGATGAAGAAATCATTTCCAAAATATTTTTACCTTTTTATACAACTCGAAAAGATGGTGCAGGAATTGGCTTAACACTTTCCAAAAACATTATAGAAGCGCACAAAGGTTATTTGTATTATCAACAAAATGATGGCGTGAAACGTTTTAATATCATCTTAAAGTAATTAGTAAAAAGTGTAACTTTAACCTCTAATTATATAATACTTTCTCGCCAAAATCTTTGGAAATTTGTCCCATAAAATTACTGTTATGAATGCACTAACACTTACTATACCGATTATCAATTTGAATTCAGAAAAAGATGTTGAACTCATCAATAAATTACTTTCTGAAATAGAAAATCTTGATGAATATGCTGTGAATTTAGATGCTAAAACGATTAACGTTTCGGCAAAGAAATTATGGAAAGTTTCCCCTAAAATCTACGAAACTTTAAAGCAAAATAACTTCAAAATAGATTCTGTCGAAAAATCGTATCCCGTTCTCAATATGACGTGTGCTTCGTGTGCGAGTAGTTCTCAAGCGAATCTTAATCGTCAGTTAGGTGTTGTAAATGCGGAAGTGAATTACGGAAATGGAATGGGAAAAATAGAGTACATTCCTACTCTAGTTTCTCCAGAAAATTTGAAAAATGCTTTAGTAGAAGTTGGCTATGATTTGGTGATTGATGAGTCTAAAAATCAAGATGAAGAAATAGAACAACTTCACGAAGAAAAATACAAAACGCTGAAAAATAAAGTGATTTGGGCTTTAATTTTTGGAGTTCCTTTATTTATTATTGGAATGTTTTTTATGGATATGCCTTACGGAAATTACATTATGTGGGCACTTTCTACGCCAATTCTTTTCATTTTTGGGCAACAATTTTTCGTCGGTGCTTGGAAACAATTGAAAAATAAATCGGCTAATATGGATACTTTGGTTACTTTGAGTACAAGTGTAGCCTATCTTTTTAGCGTTTTCAATACATTATTTCCAGAATATTGGCACAGCAAAGGTTTGCATGCGCATCCTTATTTTGAAGCTGCTGGTTTAATCATCGTTTTTATCTTGATTGGTAAATTGATGGAAGAACGTGCGAAAGGAAATACTTCCGAAGCGATCAAGAAATTAATCGGATTACAACCTAATACTGTGTTGGTTGTGAAAGATGGAGATCAGGTTGAAGTGAAAATTGAAGATGTACAAATTGGTGATTTGATTATTGCAAAACCTGGAGATAAAATTGCGGTTGATGGAATTATTGTTTCGGGAGAATCTTTTATCGATGAAAGTTCATTGACAGGAGAACCAATTCCAGTTGAAAAAGGAATTGATGCAAATGTTTTTTCAGGGACCTTAAACCAAAACTCTCCTATTCAATATAAAGCCTTGAAAGTAGGGAATGATACACTTTTGGCTCAAATTATTCAATCGGTTAAAAATGCACAAGGAAGTAAAGCGCCAGTTCAACAATTGGTAGACAAAATTGCAGGTGTTTTTGTTCCGATTGTAATTATTATTGCAATTCTAACGTTCATTACTTGGTTAGTTTTAGGTCAAGAAAATGCTTTTACAATGGCCCTTTTATCGATGATTACTGTCCTTGTTATCGCTTGTCCTTGTGCGCTTGGTTTAGCAACACCTACCGCGATTATGGTTGGAATGGGAAAAGGTGCTGAGCAAGGAATTTTGATCAAAAATGCTGAAAGTTTAGAATTAGCGAAGAAAATTGATACAATTATTTTAGATAAAACAGGAACAATTACAGAAGGAAAACCAAAAGTACAAGAATTGATTTGGTTTGATGATTCTGCTAAAAATATGCTTTATACAATCGAAAATAATTCGCAACATCCTTTGGCAAAAGCGATTACAGAACATATTGGAAAACAAGATATTTTACCTGAACTAAAAATTGAAGATATATCTGGAAAAGGATTGAAAGCTAATATTTTAAATGACACTTATTATGTTGGAAAAACAAGTTGGATTACTGAATTAAATATTCAAATTGATGAAAATGTAAAACAAGCTATTCAAGATTTTTCGATTAAAAATTATACTACTTCTTTCTTTGGAAATGATAAAAAAGTTTTGGGATTAATTGGAATTTCTGATGAAATAAAAGCAACTTCTGTTGAAGCTATTAAAGCTTTTCACGAAAAAGGAATTGAAGTTTGGATGGTGACTGGTGACAACGAATTTTCGGCAAATGCAATTGCAAAACAAGTCGGAATTGATCAAGTTGTCGCAAATGCTTTACCAAATGATAAAATGAGTATTATCAAAGATTTGCAACAAAAAGGAAAAGTTGTCGCAATGGTTGGTGATGGAATTAATGATAGTGCAGCGTTGGCTCAAGCAGATGTTTCGATTGCGATGGGAAATGGTTCTGATATAGCGATTGATGTGGCAGAAGTTACATTGATTGGAGGAGATTTGACAAAAATCGATCATGCGATTAATCTTTCAACACAAACAGTCAAAACAATTCATCAAAATTTATTCTGGGCATTTATTTACAATGTAATCGGAATTCCAATCGCTGCTGGAGTACTTTATCCAATTAATGGATTTTTGTTAGATCCTATGATTGCTGGTGCTGCAATGGCTTTGAGTAGTGTAAGTGTTGTAACAAATAGTTTATTGTTAAAGTATAAAAAGATTTAAAAAACTTTAAAATATTCATAAAAAAATCGGCTAAATATTTAGTCGATTTTTTTGTGTTTTATAACAAACGATCATCCCAATTATAATCTTCTAATTCTTTGATTTTAACCTTTGAAGAAAAATCAGGATGTTTTGTATTGATTAAATAATTATATTCTTTTGGAATGATTGACGATGGAACTTTGATAACCAAATATTTAAAATCCTGATACCAAGCAGAACCAATCTCTTGTAACTCGGGATAAGCCTCTACAGATTGCCAATTCCTAGGTAATTTAGACTTTTTAATTTCATAAATTTCATCTTCTTCGCAATCAATTTCTATCACTAATAATTTGTACGAGTTATCAATGCTAATAGAACTTCTATGCACCACCAATTCTAAGGTTGAAAGCGCGCGAGAACTTCCTGCATAAATAACAAATTCATCATTTTTATTCCATCTGTTGGCAACTCCAGAAGCTTGTAATGATTTTGAATATTTCGCTTTACGAATATTGTAAACTAACATTGTTAGACGTTTTCTCCGTATTCTATCGCAGTCAAACGATTATCGATAAATTTCAGACCTGAAACTGTATCAAGAAAATCTGCTGGCGATTTTTTATCTAACAAAACATTAGGCGTCGTTAACCATTTCTCGAAATCATCTTTTGTATTGAAAACCTCCATACCGTGTTTGTATAAAGAAATCAATAAAACAATATGCTCTTTTGTATTATCTTTTAGAGAAACATCTTTCGTTTTATAATTTCTGTATGTACGCGTTGTGATATTTAACCAACTTGAGATTATTTCGTCTTTTAACGTTGATAATTCATCAAGATATTGAATATATTTTTGATCAATATTATAACGATTTACGTAAAAATAAACACTCGTAAAATCTCTTACTTCAGGGATTTCATTTATGATTTGTTCGTATTTTTTTAGTTTAACAGTTGCCATAATTCTAAACTTTTATTAAAGTTACAATTTTTCCACTTAATAAAGGAACTTTTTCTCAAATTTAAATAAATTTAACAAAAAAAGAGGTTGCCTAAGCAACCTCTTCCTATATAATGATTTAAAAATTCTTATTTCAAAGAACCAACCATATCTTCTGGTTTTACCCATTCGTCAAATTCTTCAGCAGTTACATACCCTAATGCGATTGCAGTTTCTTTTAACGTTGAGTTGTTTTTGTGAGCTGTTTGAGCAATTTCAGCAGCTTTGTAGTAACCAATTTTCGTATTAAGTGCTGTAACTAACATTAATGAATTATCAACTAATTCTTTGATACGAGCATAATTTGGCTCAATACCTTGCGCACAATGCTCATCAAAAGACACACAAGCATCTCCTAATAAACGTGCAGATTGTAAGAAGTTTGCAGCCATAACTGGTTTGAAAACATTCAATTCATAATGACCTTGAGTTCCTCCAATTGTAATCGCAACATCGTTACCCATAACTTGAGCTGCAACCATTGTTAACGCCTCACATTGAGTAGGATTTACTTTACCTGGCATGATAGAAGATCCTGGTTCGTTTTCTGGAATGATAATTTCTCCAATACCTGAACGAGGTCCAGAAGCTAACATACGAACGTCATTTGCAATTTTGTTTAATGAAACAGCTAATTGTTTCAAAGCTCCGTGAGTTTCTACGATTGCATCGTGAGCAGCTAATGCTTCGAACTTATTTTCTGCTGTTACAAATGGATGACCTGTAAATTCAGCAATGTATTTAGCAACTAAAACATCGTATCCTTCTGGCGTGTTAAGACCTGTACCTACAGCAGTTCCACCTAAAGCAACTTCAGATAAATGCTCTAGTGTATTTCTTAAAGCTTTTAAACCGTGATTTAATTGCGCTACATATCCAGAAATCTCTTGACCTAATGTTAATGGCGTTGCATCCATTAAGTGTGTACGACCAATTTTTACAACAGATTTAAATTCTTCAGCTTTCTTAGCTAATGTATCACGTAATTGCTCAACACCTGGAATTGTTACTTCAACAACTGCTTTGTAAGCAGCAATGTGCATACCTGTTGGGAAAGTATCATTAGAAGATTGAGATTTGTTAACGTCGTCATTCGCTTTAAGAACTGGTTCACCTTCTCCAATTTTGAATCCAGCTAAAACTTGCGCACGATTAGCAACAACTTCATTCACATTCATATTAGATTGAGTTCCTGAACCTGTTTGCCAAATTACTAAAGGAAATTGATCATCTAATTTTCCTGCTAAAATTTCGTCACATACAGCAGCAATAGCATCACGTTTTTCAACTGGTAAAACACCTAATTCAGCATTTGCATAAGCAGCAGCTTTCTTAAGATAAGCGAAACCTTCTACAATTTCGTGAGGCATAGAAGCCGCAGGACCAATTTTAAAGTTGTTACGAGAACGTTCTGTTTGAGCACCCCAGTATTTATCTGCAGGAACTTTTACTTCCCCCATGGTGTCTTTCTCAATTCTGTATTCCATTTTGGTATTTTTTATTATTTATATATTGTTTACTTATCTCACAAATTTAAGAAATCGTTTGATGAAAGAAAAGTGATTAATGTTAGTATTTCTATAAATTTTATTTACTAAGTTTGTATCACATAAAAATAAAATCATGATTCAATTTTTAGGTTTCTTATTATTCTTAACAATCGCTTTATGCGGATTCTGGGGTATCATCTTTTTTGCAACGATGGCTATTTCTTGGATTCCATTTTGGGTTGCGAATTTAAGAAAAGAAAAAGCTGGAATAGTAACAGCAGAAGATCCTCGTCCGATTTTACCAAATCAAGAAGGAATCACAGTATTATTCAAAAAATAATAAGCTGTAAAAAAAAATTAAAAGGAACTTGACGAAGTTCCTTTTTTTATTTATTCGACTTTCGAATCTTCTTCATAATTTCCTTCCAAATAATTTTTCAAACTAATTCGGATAATTTCTGTCCAACCAGCTTCAAAACTTTCGCGCGAGAAATTTTTATCATCAGGCGGAAAAGTTTCAATTCCTTCATGAATCAACGTTAATTTTGTTTGCGGAACAATTTCATCTGTTAATTCATCCAAAATAAATGTAACAACAGAATTTCCTTCGTAGACAGGATATTTCCATGTATAAGCTAACAATTTAGTCGGCTCTACTTCTACTATTTTACAGTGATGTAAATACGATCCGCCATAAAACTCAAATTCGAATCCAACTTCTGGAACAAACTTCTTAATATCAAAATACCATTTATCAAAAGCAGATTTTGTCGTTAAGGCATTCCACACTTTATCAATTGAAACATCAAAAATTTCTACTATTTCTACAGGCTTTGCACTCATATTCTATTTTTTTATGATTTTGTTTAATTTACTAATTTTTTAATTATTATTTAAATTTAGCCCAAAATTTAATTGTTACATTTGCTATGTGTAAAATTTTTAAAATGAAATTTAATAAAACTTTTTTAAGTGTTTTAGGGTTATTTGCTGGTCTTTCGCTATATGCGCAACAAGAGGTTAGCCGTCCAAAACTAGTAGTTGGTATCGTTGTCGATCAAATGCGATGGGATTATTTATATCGTTACCAAGATAGATATTCTACAGGAGGTTTCAATCGTATGTTAAACGAAGGTTTTAGCAACGAAAATACCTATATTCCTTATATACCTACTTATACAGCTATCGGTCATAGCACTATTTATACAGGTTCTGTGCCTGCTATTCACGGAATTGCTGGGAACGATTTTATCATTCAAGCAACAGGACAAGAAATGTATTGTACGCAAGATGATGCTGTAAATGGGGTTGGAACTTCATCAAAAGCAGGAAAAATGTCTCCAAAAAACTTGTTAACTTCTACAGTTACTGATCAATTAAAATTATCAACAAATTTCCGTTCAAAAGTATATGGAGTTTCGTTAAAAGATCGTGGAGGAATATTACCTGCAGGTCATTTTGCTGATGCTGCTTTTTGGTTTGATGGAGAATCTGGTAACTGGGTTTCGAGTACATTTTATATGAATGAGTTGCCAAAATGGTTACAAAAATTCAACGATAAAAAAGTTCCTGAAAAATATTTAGACAAATGGAACACACTTTATCCGATTGATACTTATGTACAAAGTGAAAAAGATGGAAATCCATATCGCGAAAATTATAAAGGATTAGATAAAATGCAATTTCCTTATGATTTGAAAGCGTTGAAAAAAGAAAATGGTTTAGGTTTGATTCGCTCTACTCCTTTCGGAAATTCGTTAACAAAAGATATCGCGATTGAAATTATTGATAACGAAAAATTAGGTCAAAATGAGAAAGGAATTACAGATTTTTTAGCGGTTAGTTTCTCTTCTACTGATTATGTTGGACATCAATTTTCTCCAAATACAATCGAAGCCGAAGATACTTATTTGCGTTTAGATAAAGACTTGGAACAATTATTTAATCACTTAGACCAAAAAGTTGGAAAAGGGCAATATTTAGTTTTCTTAACTGCAGATCATGGTGGAGCTCATAATCCTAAATATTTCCAAGATAAAAAAGGTAATGCAGGATACTTTCCAACTGGAGAAGTAAAAAAAGCATTAAATGCTAAATTACAAGAGAAATTCAAATCTACTGATATTGTACGCTCATTGACAAATTATCAGGTTCATTTGAATTATCAAACGATCGAACAAAATAAATTAGACGAAGAAGATATCAAAGAAGAAATCGTAAAGTTTATGCAAAAAGTTGATGGTGTTTCTTTCGTAGCTGATATGGATAAAATTGGAGAAGCTTCTATTCCTGCGATTATCAAAGAACGAATGGTTAACGGTTACAATCGTAAACGTAGCGGTGCTATTACTTATATTTTAGAACCACAATGGTACGGCGGAAAACAAAATGCTGGAGGAACAACACACGGAACTTGGGGGGCTTACGATGCTCACATTCCATTTGTTTTGATGGGTTGGGGTATAAAACATGGTAAAAATAATAACCGTGTTTATATGACAGATATCGCACCTACAGTTGCCGCTTTGCTACATATAGAAGAGCCAAACGGAAATATTGGCGAACCAGTTTCTGAAGTAACAAATCCAAAATAATCTTATAAAAGATAATTCTAAAAACGCAACTTAATTAGTTGCGTTTTTTTTTGTTTCTATAATTATTATTTACTCTATTTCAATTGTTTAAATTTTATAATTAAAGAAATTAACGATTAACATCTATAACATTATTTTGATAAATAATAAGCTCATATTATTGATAATGAGAAAAATATAAATAAGAGGGGGTAATGAGGGATTTGTTTTAAGAGGAAAATCAGCATTTTTCGTTGATTTGTAATAGAAGATAATTATACAAAATCATGAGAAATTATAGAACGTTATAATATTCCAAAAACAACATTGTATAAATGGATAATTTTTAATATTCTGCACAATATTAGTAAAAGAGTATAATTTTCTCCAATTAAATTAATAACTTTAATATTCTAAATACATCATAATGAAAAAGACTTTTTTAAGTAAATTAACTTTGACATTATTTTCTACCAACCTATTTTTTTTATTATCTCCACAACTAGATGCTTGCACAAGAGTTGTCTATAAAGGTCCAGAAAATACTGTAATCACAGCTCGTTCTATGGATTGGAAAGATGAAATTGATGCAAATATTTGGGTTTTTCCTAGAGGTATAGATCGATCTGGCAACGTTGGAAATGCTTCGGAAAAATGGACTTCAAAATACGGAAGTGTAATTGCAAGTGCTTGGGACATTGCGACAACAGATGGCATGAACGAAAAAGGACTTGTTGCGAATGTTTTGTGGTTAGTAGAAAGCCAGTATCCTCAATTTAATCCAAAAGGAACAAAGCCAGGTGTTACAATTGCAGCTTGGGCACAATATGTTTTAGATAATTATGCTACAGTAAAAGAAGCTGTAGATGATTTGAGAAAAGAAAAATTTGTAATTGTTTCTGACTACATTCCAGGTACTCAAAAATTTACAACTTTACATCTTTCAATTTCTGATGCAAATGGAGACAATGCAATTTTCGAATATGTAAACGGGAAATTAAAAATACACCATGATCCTTCTTATACAGTAATGACAAATTCTCCAGTTTTTGATGAGCAATTAGCAATTAATCAATATTGGAAAGGGATTCCAGGAACAATTATGTTACCAGGAACTAACAGAGCTGCTGATCGTTATGTAAGAGCATCATATTACATTAATGCAATTCCGCAAACCGCTGATACTCGCACTTCTACTGCAAGTGTTTTTAGTGTTATCAGAAATGTATCGGTTCCGTTAGGAATTTCTTCAGAAGCAGAACCTAACATATCGTCTACAAGATGGAGATCAGTTTCTGATCATAAAAATCTTGTTTATTACTTTGAAACTACAAAAACTCCAAATACATTTTGGGTTGATTTAAAGAAAATTGATTTTGGTAAAAATGCAAAAACAAAACGATTAAGCGTAAGTAAAAATGAAACGTATGCTGGCGAAACTTCACAACTTTTTAGTGATACAAAACCATTTACATTTGTTGGAATTTAGATCGAAAAATTAATCAATATTTTTCTTGCAAATAGTTCTAAATCAACATTCAATATGATTGCCAATAACAAACATTTTATATCTGCCTTTTTATTATTAGGATCTATTGTTTATGCTCAAAAATCAAATGATACAATTGATATTTCGATAAGACCTTACACTAGTTTGAGAGGTCATCTTGCTGTGCATGATAAAGTAATGGAGCTACAAGAAAATGCCTCTCGTGCTGGAATTGAAATTAATCTAAAAAAAGGAAATATTGCATTTGTAGCTGGTATTGAACTCCAAATAAATATGTTCAAAGGTAACTCGTCGTTTAATGTTGATGGAAATTTAGATAGTGATCTTTTGACAATTGTTTCAGAACAAAAACAACAAGTTTTTGGTAATCGCTTGGGTTACTTAGGTATTGATTTGTCTAAATATGGTAAAATAACATTTGGTAAACAATGGAGTGTTTACCGTGATGTTACAGCTTATACAGATCGTTTTAATGTATTTGGAGGACGCGCTTCTGCAACTTTTACAGGTGGAACAGATGGTGGTTTGCTAGGAACAGGACGAGCAGATCAATCAATAATTTATAGAAATAAAATTAAAGCTTTTCAATTTGGTGCTCAAATCCAAACAAAAGGTGGAAATGATGATAAGATTATTGATGGTTTTGGTTTTTCAGCTCAATTAGAATTAAATCAAAATATTAGTATTGGAGCTGCATTTAACCGTGCTTTTATAGCTCAAAACTTAATTGATGATAATCATATCTTAGGTTTATCAGGACATCCAACTTTTTATTCAATTGGTTTAAAATATACGAGTAAACAATTTGATGTTAGTCTACTTGGAATTTTACAGCAAAATGGTGATTTTATACCTATTTCATATCAATCTGAAAATACAATTAATCCTTCATATGTTTTTGATGCAAAAGGTTTTGAGACAGCGTTGAAATATAAACTAAATAAATTTTCAATTTTAGGAGGTTATAATTTATATGTTCCTGAAACAAAGAAATCTGTAGAAAATATAATCATTGATAAAAATTTCAGACGAAGTGATTTCATTACAGGATTAGAATATTATCCGATGAAATATGTACAATTATATACAGAACAGCGTATCTCTTTTGGTAAAAATTATATTGGTAAAAAAGAACAAAGTGTTTTTACATTGGGAATGAAACTAGATTTATCTAGACAATTTAATAAGAAACTTAACCTATAATAAAACCACAACTAACTTAACTTTTCTCTCTATCATTTGAAATAATTAATAAAACGAAACTTAAAAAATTATGTTTAACTTTTTTCAAAAAAGCACATTTTTAATTCTATTAGCATCAAGTACGCAAACTTTTGCTCAAGACTCAATTCAGCCAGATGATTCTTGGCATTTCAAAGTAGAGCCAAATATGATGTTGCCTCATATGAAAGGAAAAGCGAGTGTTTCTCGACTTCCGAATGTACATGTAAGTCAATCCCCTTCAGACTTTTTTGAGCATTTGAAATTTGCTGGAATGTTAATTTTTGAAGCCGAAAACAAAGATTGGGTGATTACATCTGATATTATTTATGCTTCTTTAGCTGCAAATGTTAAAAAAGACCCTTTAGTTTTGGATGGTAAATTAACAGCAAAACAATTCTCTTTTGAAGCAGGTTTATTGAGAAAAATTACACCTTGGCTAGAAGCTGGTATTAGTATGAACCTTGTAAATATTAAATCTGGATTTGATGTAAATCTAATCAATCCAGTTTCTTTAAAACCAATGCATTTAGATCGTAGTATTTCTAAAACTTGGGTAGATCCAATGTTAGTTGCAAGAACAAGAAGTTTACCAAACAAAAAGTTTTTGTATAATGTTTCTGGAGAAATTGGAGGATTTGGAATCGGCTCAAAATTAGCATGGCAATTAGAAGGATTGGCTGGTTATCAATTCTCTGATTTATTTTACGCAATGGCGGGCTATCAAATCATAAGTATGGACTACGAGAAAGGAAGTAACAATTCCAACTTTGTTTATGATATGGATATGTTTGGACCAATGATAAAAATTGGCTTTAACTTAAAATAATAACCTTAAAATAAATATATTATGAAAAAATTATTTGTATTATGTGCTTTTACAAGCATATTATTCACAGCTTGCGAAAAAAAGACTGAAAGTACTCCTGCCACTGAAAATAAATCATCACAAAAAATCGATGACTCCACTTCTCAATCTGCTTTAGATTGGGACGGAACTTATGAGGGCGTGATCCCTTGTGCTGATTGTGAAGGAATTAAAACAGAATTAACTTTAAATCAAGATAATACATATACCTTAACAGAGGAATATATCGACAAAAACCTAAAGGTTGAAAATCAAGGTAATATTACGTGGACTGATGATGGTAATTCAATTTCATTAAAAACAAAAGACGATGAATATAAACGTTATAAGGTTGGAGAGAATATTTTATTCCAATTAGATTTAGAAGGAAATGAAATTACTGGAGCTTTAGCACAAAATTATCAGTTAAAGAAAAAATAAATAAGATAGATAAGAAAACGTAACCAAAAATGGTTGCGTTTTTTTACTTTTATAAAAAATAAAACAGAAATGACTTTCAATTCACCAATCATATCAACACAAGAATTACATGATAATCTACATCTTAAAAATTTAATTATTTTAGATTGTACGATTGATAAAGTTGGACAATCAATAAAAGATCAAGAATTAAAATTAATTCCGAATTCTCTTTTCTTTGATTTGGAAGGAAAATTTTCTGATCATTCTTCGCAATTTCCTCATACATTTGTTGATGAAGAAACTTTTACAAAAGAAGCTCAAAATTTGGGCATTAATCAAGATTCTATCATCGTTTGTTATGATCGTTGGGGAGTTTATTCGAGTCCGAGAGTTTGGTGGATGTTCAAAGTAATGGGACACAATGAAATATATGTTTTAGATGGCGGATTACCTGTTTGGATGGATAATAATTTTGTCACAACTTCTACTTATTTTCTACCTACTATAAAAGGTGACTTTATTGCTGACTTTCAATCGAATTGGTTTGCTGATACACAAGTTATGTTAAATGCAATAAATGATGATTCAAAAATGATTATAGATGCTCGATCAGAAGGGCGTTTCAAGGGGACTTCTCCTGAGCCAAGACAAGGTTTACGAAGCGGACATATTCCAGCTTCTAAGAATTTATTTTTTGAAAATGTTTTGGCTGATACATCATATAAATCAAAAGAAAAACTGAAAGCAATTTTCGAAAAATTGACAGATTCATCCAAAGAAAATATTTTTTCGTGCGGTTCTGGTGTTACAGCTTCCATCCTAGCCTTGGCTTCGACAATTGCAGGTTTTGATAAGGTAAAAGTTTATGATGGTTCTTGGTCTGAATGGGGCGCTGACGAAAATTTACCGATTGAAAGATAGTTTAAAACTATTTTGCATGATTTACAAATCCGAGTAAAAAACTCGGATTTGTAAATTTTAAGCTAAATGTTTTTATTTTTTGGTAAGAAAACTTCCGCCATCATACAGCGAGCGCTTCCTCCTCCTAATTTTTCAATCAAATCTATCTTAACAGGTAATATTGGATTATAAGCCTCAATTTTAGAAATTTGTTCTTGATCAAGAGAATTATAAGCTGTTTGTGACATCACTAAATATGATTGTCCTAAACCGCCAACTTGCAACATATTCCCAGCAAATTGATGCATTTGTGCTTCTGTAATTGCAATAATTTCTTTTCCAGTTTCTAATAAATACTCACAAACCGCTTTCTTTTCTTTTTTATCATCGATAGAATCCAAACAAATAATCGCATATTTATCTGCAATACACATCATTACATTGGTATGATAAATAGGTTTGCGTTCTCCATTTACAGTTTGATTCGCATGAAAAATAACAGGTGTATATTCTAATTCCTCACAAAATTCAATCAATAAATCTTCATCAGTTCGTTGAGAAATACATGCATAAGCCAATTCATGTTCGCGATCAAGAATAATACTTCCTGTTCCTTCCAGGAAAATTTCGTCTTCTTCTGCCGATGTAAAATCAATCACATCATCAATATGAAAACCTTTTTCTTCCAACAAACTCAAGACATCTTCTTCACGACGCTCTTGTCTCCTATTTTTCGCAAACATCGGATACAATACTACATTTCCGTTATCGTGAAATGAAATCCAATTGTTTGGGAAAATTGAATCTGGTGTATGTGGCGATGCAGTATCTTTAATCGTGATAACATTTACACCTTTCGAACGCAAAGCAGAAACCATTTCTTGAAATTCTTCTAAAGCTTGTTTCTGAATATCTTCTTGAGAATCTGTTGTTTCTGTTTGGAAATAATTGTTAACAGCAGTTTCTGGATTGTAATAAAAAGCTGTTGGCTCAACCATCAAAATAGTTGATGTATATTGTTTTTGTTTCATGTTATTTTCTGATTAATGGCATTGTAGAACATCTCAATAAACCTCCCATTTTAGAGACTTCGCGGTAATTAATTCGCTCCACTTTTATGTTCCATACATTTTCTAAATGATCATTTAAACGTGTAAAATTTTTCTCAGAAACAACAACTTCAGGAGAAATTGAAAACACATTAGGATTCATCCAATACATTTCTTCTTTTGTCACTTCGAATAAATTTTCTTTCCCAAAAATATCGACAATTTGCTGATATTCGTGTTCAAATAAAAAGCCGTCTTTGTAAATAATTGCTTTGTCTTTCCCAACAGGATTGAATGTACAATCTAAATGTAAGATTCCTTCGTAAGGATTTTCATCATTCTTTTTCAATTCAAAATCCAAGACTTTTTTATTGGGAAATTTGGCTTTGATATACTCTACAAATTCAACATTTGTACGTCCTGTTTTATAATTTTTGAAATCAGCTTGTTTGTACGTTCCAACAAAAATATAATCGTTGTACAAAATCACATCGCCACCTTCTACATAAACTTCTTCTGGTAAAGCATTGATTTTATTCCCTTTGAATTGACGTTTTATTTCGCAATAGGCTTGTAATTCTTCTAAACGATCTGGAATAATATTCGAGATAAAGAATTCATCATCAATTACAAAACCGACATCACGAGAAAAAACTTGATTACAATCTTCGATCATTGTTGGACGTAAAACTTTAACATTATATTTTTTCAAAACTTGTTCAAATTCTGACATTTCCGCAATCAAATCTTCTTCTTTTGGATAATCGTTATTCTTTACGGTTTCATAAGATTTGGCATCGAACGTCTGATCAAGTGTTGGATTAGCTCCGTTAGATTCTGCTCGACCCAAGACTACAGTTTGCAGTTGAGCCGTTTCATTCTGTACATTTAATCGCATAATTTATTGTAGTTTTTAATTTTATGTTCCAAAAAAAATCCCGCAATAGCGAGATTTAATTTTGTATAAATATACATTTTATTTTTGAATTCCTAAAGCTTTCAAACCATTTACTGTTGCAATATTTGAAAGTTGTTCCACATCATAAAAGTGACAAGACTCTAGCATTACTCTCAATTCTGTAAGTAAATGACCATCAGAAAAAGGTTTATAAATATCATTAATATTATCTGTTCCGAAGGCAACGTTAATTCCTCTTGGAATCATTTCATCTACTGGAGTTACCGAATTGTGCGAAGGCGCTAAACGCTCTGTACGATTATGATCAATCCATGCAGTTGGACAAGACACAATGTGCATATCTGCTTCTTTGATTAAATCATATAATTCGTAACGATATTTTCTTGGATGAGCTGCTACAGAAATTGAATGAACCGCAGAAACTTTTCCTTGCATTCCATGTTCGATCGTTTTCAATGCTAATTGCTCGGTTTCTTTTTCTTCGTCTGTGTTAAATTGATCAACATGAACGTGAACCAATTTATTTTTTGCTTTTGCAGTTGATAATAAAATATCTAAATGGTCATCTTCTCGACCGAAATCTTTTGCAGGTAAACCTCCGATTATATCCACAAAATCAGAAGACATATCAAACCATTCACGCGCTTTTGGATCGATAACTCCTTTCAATACTTGATTTGCAAAACGCATTTCGATGTCTTTTCCGTAATTATCTTTTAAGCGTTGAGCAGCTTGTATACTACGATCTTCAATCACTTCATCCGCATCAATAAAAGAACCAATTGCTTGACAACCTTGCTCTAACATGAAATTAATCGCTTTTTCCATTCGGAAATAAATATCATCAACAGATGAATTACGTTTCATATCATCAACTAAATGCCATTTTTCTTTTAAGTAAGAATTTGATAATGCGAAAGTGTCCGAAGTCAATGAATAAGCTCTATCTAAGTGTGAATGCGTATTAACCCAACCTCCTTTTTCGTTGATTTTTTCAAGTACTTCTTCAATTGGATTATAGTTCTGTTTGTTCATCGTGAGTTTGTTTGTTTTCGGGATGTAAAATTAACAAGATTATTCAATAGAAATGAAGCGATATTATCAAAAAGATTTCTGTAACTTTGTGCCTTTGTTAGTAACATGAGCAAGCAAAAAAAATCCAACAATAGTTGGACTTTTTTGTTTGTTTATTTTTTTTAAGAAAAAGTTCTATTTTACCATCTGGATATTTTGAATTAGGCTTTGTAAATTTTAAATCATCTACTAAATCCATATTTACTGCAATAAAACTTGCATAATCAACATCTTTTCCGTCAATTGAATAACCTATTTTTAAATCTTTTTTTGGTTAAGAAATGATTAATTTAGAATTTTTAATTCCAGGAATTGTATCATTCAAAGTTTTAGATTGTGCAAAACTCAACAATGGAAGAAATAAAAAAGCTAATAGTAATTTTTTCATATCATTAATATTTGTTCCATAATTTCTCAAACTTTTATGTTATGATTCTTTCTCTTTTTTGGAAACAATATCAATTTTTCCGTTTGGATATTTTTTATCTGTTTTGATTACTGTAATATATTTAATTTCATCTGGACTCATTTTCGTAAAAATACTTTTATCAACTCTCTCTCCATCAATAAAAATTGCAGGTCTACTATTTTCATATTCAGAAATAGATATAGAACTTGGTACAATTCTATTTAAAACTTTTTCATTTGAATTTTCTTGTGCAAAACTCAACATTGGAAGAAATGCAAAAGCTAATAATATTTTTTTCATAAATCGTTAATTTATATAAAGTTAATTAAATATTTTATAAAAACTAATTTTTATATGTTCGTTTTACAGATTGAATTCCTTCAATATTTTTCATTTCCATCATGATTTTTTCTAATTCGGCTTTATTTTTAACTGAAACTGTAATCTTTCCATCAAAAATACCTGCATCCTCAGATAAATTAATACTATGCATGTTCAACGAGTTATTTTTTGAAATAACTAACGTAATATCACTCACCATTCCAGCTCGATCCAAACCTTGTAACTCAATCAACGCTTTAAATTCTTGTTGAGAAGAATCAATCCATTTCGCTTTTATAATTCTGTACGCATAATTTGCTTGTAACGAAACTGAGTTTGGACAATCTACCTTATGTACTTTTATTCCTTTTGAAACTGTGATAAAACCATATACTTTGTCACCCGGAATTGGATTACAACAACTCGCTAATTCATAATCTAAACGCTCTTCATCATTCCCAAAAACAAGACTATCTAATTTCGTTTTGTCGATAGAAATATTATCTTTTTTAGTTGTATTGAATGTTGATTTTCTGAAACGGTTAATCAATCCTGTGAAACCAGTATTTCGTTCTGCAAATTTACGTAAATCATTGTTGTCAATAATTCCCATTGCAACATTATAAAATACATCTTGACTCGAACTTAACTTAAAGTATTGCTGTAACTGATTAATCGTATTTTCACTAAAATCAACCTTTAAATGTCTTAATTTACGTTGAATAATTTCTTTTCCATCTTCTGCAACTTTACGTTTATCTGAGTTTAAAGAAGCTTTAATTTTACTTCTCGCTTTACTCGTTACAACATATTCTAACCACTCTAATTTTGGTTTTTGTTGTGTTGATGTAATGATTTCTACTTGATCACCACTTTGCAATTGATGCGACAGCGGATACAATTTTCCATTCACTTTTGCACCCAAACAATGGTCACCAACATTGGTGTGAATAGAGTAAGCAAAATCCAACGAACTCGCTCCTTTTGGTAACGAATGCAAGTCTCCTTTTGGCGTAAAAACATAAATCTCTTTGGAGTACAAATTGAACTTGAAATTATCCATAAACTCAATCGCATCCTTAGTATCTTCTTGCTCCAACATTTCACGAACTTGATGAATCCATTCATCAACTTTCGTTTCGTCGTCCGATATATTTTCTTTGTATTTATAATGTGCTGCGATACCCATTTCGGCAACTTCGTCCATTCTTTCGGAACGAATTTGTACTTCTACCCAACGCGCTTGTGGTCCCATAACCGTTACGTGAAGCGATTCATAACCAGTAGTTTTGGGTTGAGAAATCCAGTCGCGCATACGTTTTGGATTTGGAATAAATAAATCCGTCACCAACGAATAAATTTTCCAAGCTAAGAATTTTTCATTCTTTTTATCTGAACGATAAATTACACGAATCGCAAACAAATCAAAAACTTCCTCGAAAGGAATTCCTTGATTAATCATTTTTCGATAAATTGAATTGATTGATTTTGAACGACCTTTTATCTCAAATTCTAAACCTTCGGCTTCAAGTTTTTCTGAAATAGTCTTACAGAAATCATCAATGTATTTTTTTCTTTCGGCTTCAGTTTCTGTTAATTTATGTTCAATATTAAAATATGCATCTGGTTTAGTGTATTTCAAACTCAAATCTTCTAGTTCAGATTTGATGTTATACAATCCCATTCTGTGAGCCAAAGGCGCATATATAAAAATAGTTTCGGATGCTATTTTTAACTGTTTATCCTCTCGCATACTTTCTAACGTACGCATATTGTGTAAACGATCGGCAATTTTGATCAAAATCACACGCACATCTTCAGATAAAGTCAGTAATAATTTTTTATAATTTTCAGATTGTATCGAAACATCTTGTTTATTTAAGACAGCAATTTTTGTTAATCCATCTATAATTTTTGCAATCTTTTTTCCAAAAAGTTTCTCAATATCTTCTAACGTATATTCAGTATCTTCTACTACATCATGCATTAAAGCCGCAGAAATTGATGTAGCACCAAGCCCAATTTCGTCAGCAACAATTTTGGCAACAGCAATCGGATGATAGATATATGGCTCGCCTGTTTTTCTACGCTGATCTTTATGCGCATCAACAGCCAAATCAAAAGCTTTACGAATCAGCTTTTTATCTTCATCTGATAAAGTGACATATGTATTTTGAAGCATCTCTTTATAACGTCTCGTTATCTCAATGTTCTCTCTCTCTAATTGTTCGTCTGTAATAACATGAGGCGTATCCATCTTTCTTATGTTTTTGTTGATTTAGAAAAAAGCTTTAATTCCCTTTATTTATCTGCTTTCTTCGAAGGATTAAATATACAATATTTTATTTTTTATTGACTATAATATTCAACTGATTTTATCACGTTTTTTAAGTCTTTATTTTTAATCAATCTAATTTATAACGTACTTTTTACACTATTAATTTAATAATAAAAGTTGATTAATATAATCTGATTTTATCAATTTACAATTATATACTACTTTTTATTGTATAGTTGATAAATAATTAACTGTCCTAAAACAAACATTTTAAACTTTATTATTAATTCTAAACATTTTTCTAACTTAACAAAACAAATAAAACACAGCACACACATAAATGGATTACAAAACTTTATACTCAAAAAGTATTGAAGAACCTGAACTTTTTTGGAAAGAAGAAGCGCAGAAATTAGCATGGTCAACTTACCCTGAACAAATCTTAAAACAAAATGAAAACGGATATTATTCGTGGTTTGTTGACGGAAAAATAAATATGAGCCGTTTGGCTTTGGAGGAAAATATAAAAGCTGGACGCGGAGAACAATTTGCTTTAATTTACGATTCTCCTGTTACAGAAGTTGTTCAAAAAATTACGTACAATCAGCTTTTAGAAAAAGTAAGTCGTTTTGCAGGAGGTCTTACATCCTTAGGATTATCAAAAGGTGATACAGCAATTATTTATATGCCTATGATTCCAGAAGCAATTGTTGCGATGCTTGCTTGTGCGAGAATTGGTGTAATACATTCTGTTGTTTTTGGAGGTTTTGCAGCGCCAGAATTAGCTATTCGTATTGATGATGCTCAACCTGATGTTATTATTTCTGCGTCTTATGGAGTAGAAATTAATCGTCAAATCAACTATAAACCATTGATTGATGAAGCAATTGAATTAACACTTTACAAACCAAAAAACATTGTCATTTTTGAACGTCCAAATCACACCGATGATTTATCAGCAGAAAACGTTCATACCTATGATGAAATGTATCAACATCAACCTATAGAACCTATCGAAGTTCCAAGTACACATCCATTATATATTTTGTATACTTCTGGAACAACTTCTACGCCAAAAGGTGTCGTACGCGATACAGGAGGTTATGCAACTGCACTAAATTCGACAATGAACTATTTTTATGATTTAGAACCAGGTGATACAATTCTTACTGCAAGTGATATTGGTTGGGTTGTTGGACATTCCTATATCGTTTATGCGCCGTTAATTTATGGTGTTACAACGGTTATTTATGAAGGAAAACCAATCAAAACTCCTGACGCTGGAGCTTTTTGGAGAATGGTTGAAGAACATAAAATCAAAAATGTTTTCACAGCTCCAACAGCAATTCGAGCAATTCGAAAAGAAGATCCAGAAGGAAAATTATTCCAAAAATACGATACGTCAAGTCTGAAACGTTTATTCTTAGCAGGAGAACGCTGTGATACATCTACTTATTATTGGTTAAAAGAAATTTCAAAATTACCAGTTATTGATCATTGGTGGCAGACAGAAAGCGGTTGGCCAATGTTAGGAATTTGTGCTGGAGTCGAAAATATAATGCCAGAACCTGGTGCAGCTGGATTGCCTGTTTTTGGATATAATATTAAAATTGTTGACGATGAAGGTCAAGAAAATGATATACGAGAGGAAGGTTCTATCGTGATTCAGCTTCCACTTCCTCCTGGTTGTATGACAAGTTTATGGCGAAATGAACACCGATTTATAAAAGGTTATTTTCAACAATTTCCGAATCATTATTTAACTGGTGACGGAGGTTTTAGAGATGAAAATGGTTTTGTATTTATTACAGGTCGAACTGATGAAATTATTAATGTCGCTGGTCATAGGTTAAGTACTGCAACAATGGAAGAATTGGTTTCTTCTCATCCTGATATTACAGAATGTGCGGTTGTGGGAATTAAAGATGAATTGAAAGGTCAAATTCCAATAGGTTTGATTGTTACAAAAGAAAACGCATCAAAATCGGAAGAAGAAATCGAAAAAGATTTGATTACTTTATTACGCAAAGAAATTGGCGGAATTGCCTGTTTCAAAACATCTATAATAGTTAACAGACTACCAAAAACACGAAGCGGAAAAATATTACGCAAAACTTTATCTCAAATTGCAGACGGAACACCATTCACAATTCCATCTACAATTGATGATGCTACAGTTTTAGATGAATTAATTCACGAATTTTCAAGAAGAAACGTAGGTCTAGCCTTTGCGATTTCGTCAATATAATCCATTTTATTCATTCACTATCTCAAAAGCAGTAATTCCTACTATTACTGTTTTTTTTATTCATTTTTACATAAATTTGAATTAGAAATATCATTCAATGCCAAATCAATCAAAATCATTAGAAGATGTGCACGAAAGTGTTCAAATCAAAAAAGGAAAGTTTAGAAAAATCCTAAGTTTTTTTGGACCTGCCTACTTAATAAGCGTTGGTTACATGGATCCGGGAAACTGGGCAACCGATTTAGCAGGCGGTAGCCAATTTGGTTATACTTTGATTTGGGTTTTATTGATGAGTAACATAATGGCTTTGTTATTACAAAGTTTATGTACACGTTTGGGAATTGTTCGACGAAAAGATTTGGCGCAATGTAACCGAGAAACTTATCCGAAAGGAATGAATCTCATCTTGTATATTTTAGCCGAAATAGCTATTGCAGCTTGTGATTTAGCTGAGATTTTGGGAATGGCAATTGGTCTAAATTTACTTTTTGGAATAGATTTGATCTATGGTGTTTTAATCAGTTTCTTAGACACTTTTCTCCTACTTTATCTTCAAAAATTAGGCATGCGAAAAATGGAACTTTTCATTGTTGGTTTAATCACGATGATTGGTTTATGTTTTTTAACCGAAATGTTTTTAGCAAAACCAGATTTTGGAGAAGTTGCAAAAGGATTTATTCCATCTATTCCAAATAGCGCTGCATTGTATATCAGCATTGGTATTATCGGCGCAACTGTAATGCCGCATAATCTTTATTTACATTCTGCACTCGTCCAAACACGACAAATAAAACGCGATGATTTTTCAATCAAAAAAGCACTCAAATATAACTTTTGGGATAGCGCAATTGCTCTGAATTTAGCCTTCTTTGTCAATGCTGCAATCTTAATTTTAGCTTCGTCTGTATTTCATAAAAATGGTTATCACGATGTTGCAGAACTGAGCGATGCTTATAGATTATTGGGGACAACTTTAGGAACAGATTTGGCTCCAAAATTATTCGCAGTTGCTTTAATTTTAGCAGGACAAAGCTCTACAGTTACAGGAACTTTAGCTGGACAAATTGTGATGGAAGGATATTTACATTTGCGTATTAATCCTGTTTTGAGAAGAATTTTAACTCGATTATTAGCCGTTGTTCCAGCTGTTGTGGTTATTCTTATTTTTGGCGAAAAAGAAGTTGGATCTTTATTGATTTTCAGTCAAGTTATTCTAAGTATGCAATTGGCTTTTGCCGTAATTCCATTGATTCATTTTGTGAGTGATAAAGCGAAAATGGGGAATTTTGCAATAAATACAACAACCAAATTTCTTGCATGGACAATCGCTTTTATTATTTCTTTTCTGAATGCGCAATTGGTGTATGAAGAGGTGAATAAATGGATGGCAAATAGTGAATCTTACACTTTAAATATTTTTCTTGTAGCATTAGAAATAGGACTTTTAGTTTTATTATTGCTGACATTTTTTATTCCAATTATGTTGAAGAAAAATGAAGAAAATCAAAAAGAAATTCATAAACCGTTTGATAAGTTTACATTAGAAGAAATCTCGAATCAACATTTCAAAAAGATTGTGGTTGCGTTAGATTTTTCGAAAACGGATCGAAAAGTGATTAATTATGCGACGCAATTAGCTACTACTGAATCTGCCATTATTTTGGTTCATATTGTTGAAAGTGCTTCTGCGAAATATACGGGAGAACGTACGAATGATGAGGAATCTTTATCAGATTTGAAACGTTTGGAACAATATGCAGAAATCATTCATCCTTTGTTTAATGAAACTAAGATCGAATTAGGTTACAATAATCGAATCAATTCGATTGCTGAAATTTGTAAACGAAATCAAGCAGATTTGTTGATTGTTGGTTCGCACGGACACCGAGGTTTTATGGATTTTATTTTTGGAGAAACGATTAATAAGTTAAGACACCGCGTTAATATTCCTGTTTTTATTGCAAAATAATAAAAGCCATTCAGAATTTTTCTGAATGGCTTTTTGATTAGATTAAAATATAAAAATTATTTGATCGATAATAATTCAATCATTTCTTTATTTTCTTGTAAAATAGCATGATCTAAAGCAGTTTTACCATTATTATCTTTAATGTTTAAATCTGCACCAGCCTCGATTAGTTTTTTGGCAATTTCATTTTGACCAAATGTTACAGCAAAAATCAAAGCAGAAGCTCCATTAAAATTCACTTGATTAACATCAGCCTTATTCACAATTAGTAAATTTACCATTTCAGGAAATCCTCTAAAGGCGGATCCCATCAACGCATTGTTTCCAGATAAATCTTGCGCATTAGGATTTGCTTCTTTTGATAATAATACTTTCGCAGCGTCTGAACTGTTATTATAAATCGCTAAAATTAAAGGTGTAAATCCACGTTGATTTGCTTCATTTACATGTTTTCCATTCGAAATTAGTTCTTCTATTTGCTTCACATTATTTTCTCTCGCCGCACTAAACAAATCTTGTGCATAAATTGAAGAAAAACTGAATAGAAATAAGGCTAAAAATATATGCTTTTTCATGATAATATTGATTTTATTAAAGTCCTGGAGCCAAACTCAATCGACTCCAATCCAATAAATTATTTTGGTAAATATTGCTTTACATCGTTCATAGAAGTATTTGTAACCTTCATCAAACGTGTTCCATATTCTGTATTTGCTTGGTAAAAATGTGCAATCATTTTATGAACAATTACTTTATTTTTAACCGAATTTAAAGCTCCAGATAAATTTTTGATTAAATTATCTTGATCTTTTTTAGAGAATGATTTGTACAAATCTCCAGCTTGTACAAAGTTATTTTCTTTATCAATGACATGCTGAGTTGTAATAGCTCCTGCAGGAAAAACAGATTTTGAATATTTGAATTTTGCATTATCTACAATTTCAGGAAGATTAGTTGAAGGTTGATAATTTACATCACCTTTTTGCTCATGGATCGACATATAACCGTCTTGATTATATGTTTTTACACTATTTTTTGGTGCATTAACAGGAATTTGTTGGAAATTACCCGTTAAACGATGACGTTGTGTATCAGAATAGGAAAACAAACGACCTTGTAACAATTTATCTTCAGAAGCTTCAATTCCTGGAACCAACGTTGCTGGAGCAAATGCTGCTTGCTCAACTTGTTGAAAATAATTCGTTGGATTCTCATTCAATGTCATTGTTCCAATTTTACCTAATTTTGCAACAGATTCTGGCCAAATTTTCGTTACATCAACAGGATTGAAATCTAATTTATCAAAATCTTCTCGTTTCAATAATTGAGCATATAAATCCCATTTCGGAAAGTTTCCTTTGTCGATTTCATTACGTAAATTTAATGTTGCATGTTCTATTGCAGTCGATTGAATTTTATTCGCCTCTTCTTGTGTTAAATTTTTCGTTTCTTGTTCAGGAATCCATTTATATTTCACATAAGTTACTTCACCTTTTGCATTTACCCATTTGTAAGCATGTACACTATTTCCTTCCATTTGGCGAAAATTTGCAGGAATTCCGTAATCTGAAAACAACCACGTTAACATATGCGTAGACTCTGGTAAATTAGAGAAAAAATCAAATACACGATTTGGATCAGATGCACCATTTGTTACAAGAGATGGTCTGAAAGCATGCACCATATCTGGGAATTTGATCGCATCTCGAATAAAGAAAACAGGTAAATTGTTTCCAACTAAATCGTAATTTCCTTGTTCTGTGTAAAATTTAACAGCAAATCCACGTGGATCACGATAAGTTTCTGGCGAACCTTGTTGATGCGTTACAGTTGAAAAACGTACAAATAATGGTGTTTTTTTACCAGCTGTTGACAAGAAATCAGCCATTGTCACATCAGAAAAATCTTTATCAGCTACAAATTCTCCGAAAGCTCCAGCTCCACGCGCATGAACAACACGTTCTGGAATACGTTCGCGATCAAATGCTGCTAATTTTTCAATTAAATGAATGTCCTCCAACAAAACTTGTCCGTTATTTCCGATTGTTTTAGAATTTTGATTATCACCAACTAGAGCACCTGTGTTTGTTGTTAATTGTTCGACAAATCCAATCGTACAAAGGAATGCTAAACTTAATACTAAAATTCTTTTGATCATAATTATAGTTTTATTCTTTATTTATCATTTTAAGACAGAGCAAAACTAAATCGACTATAACTATAAATCAAATCTATAAAATCTATTAGATATAATTAATTTTTATAATAATTATAACCCAATCCTTTACAAGGAAGAAAAAGGTGATATATTATTTCGCAATAAATGAATAAATAAAAATGATTAAGAATTTTAGAAATAAAAAAAACCGCTTATTTAGCGGTTTTGAGATATATTATTTAATTTTTTCTAAATCGTTGAAAAGACATAGAAGGTTTAATTTTTATCGATTCATTAGCTATTAATACCATTAAATTCAAATGCTGATTGAACATCCATAGTGAATTTCCTTCAACCTCTACTCCTTGTGGAGTTCTGATAAGTTCTAAATTTGTGTACATCATAATCTATAATTTTTTGGTTGACGCTAATATTGTGTTAAAAATAATTTTTAATGTTAATTTCATTTAACACAACTGATAAAATTAAAAGTTTCTAATAAAATTCAGTGTTTTATATTTGTTTTTAATTTACCATAAATTATACCAAAAAAATCATCTAATCATATCCTTAATGTTAAATTTTAAGAAATTTGACTCCAGCCAACTTTATCTTTATGATTTTCAATAAAATATTTTTTTGTTGGCTCATAAATCGAAGAAGAAAGTGTTGGATCTTGTGAAAGAATAGCTTCTACACATTTTCTTGCAGCATACAAAACCTCTTTGTCTTTCGCTAAATCAGCAATTTTAAGGTTGAGAACTCCACTTTGTTGCGTTCCCATCATATCACCAGGACCACGCAATTCCAAGTCAACTTCCGCTACCTGAAAACCATCATTAGTTTCACACATTGTCTGAATTCTACGTTTCGAAACTTCATTCAATTTTCCACCTGTCATCAAAATACAATACGATTGTTCCGCACCACGACCTACACGACCACGAAGCTGATGCAATTGAGAAAGACCAAAACGTTCAGAATTTTCAATAATCATCACCGACGCATTTGGGACATTTACACCAACTTCTATCACAGTTGTTGCCACCAAAATTTGGGTTTCATTATTTTTGAAACGATTCATTTCAAATTCTTTATCCGCAGGTTTTTGACGACCATGCACAATACTTATCGCATATTCTGGCAACGGAAAAGTACGAGAAATACTCTCGTAACCATCCATCAAATCTTTCAATTCTAACTTTGCTGATTCTTCAATTAGTGGATAAACCACATAAATTTGACGACCTTTCGCAATCTCATCTTTCATAAATTTGAAAACACTTAAACGATGCGCATCCGTTTTATGAAGCGTTTTAATTGGTTTTCGTCCTTTTGGCAATTCATCAATCACCGAAACATCCAAATCGCCATACATTGTCATCGAAAGTGTACGTGGAATTGGTGTGGCTGTCATCACTAAAATATGTGGTGGTAGTTTAGCTTTTCTCCAAAATTTAGCACGTTGAGCGACTCCAAAACGATGTTGTTCATCAATAATCGCTAATCCTAAATTCTGAAAAATCACATTATCTTCTAACAAAGCATGCGTCCCGATAATGATTTTAAGTTTTCCATTTTCAAGATTTTCTAAAATTGGTTGACGCTTTTTTTTTGTCACCGAACCAGTTAATAACTCAACCGAAACATCCAAACCATTCAATAATTCTGTAATACTTTCGTAATGTTGTTGCGCAAGAATTTCTGTTGGTGCAATTAAAGCTGCTTGAAAACCATTGTCGACAGCAATTAACATCGTTAATAATGCGACCATCGTTTTTCCAGAACCAACATCACCTTGCAACAAACGATTCATTTGCGCAGGTTGACGAAGATCAAAGCGAATTTCTTTCATCACTCTTTTCTGTGCATTTGTCAATTCAAAAGGTAAATATTCATTGTAAAATGTATTGAAATAATGACCAATTTCTGGGAAAGGATTACTTCTATTCTTTTGTTTATTGACTGTTTTTTGAGAGAGATTTGCAAGATTTAGAAAGAAAAATTCTTCAAATTTCAGACGACGAATTGCTGCATTTAATTCCGTTATATCTTTCGGAAAATGAATTGCTTTCAACGCGTAATTTCTTCCAATTAATTTATAATGATCAAGAACATTTAATGGTAAATTTTCAGGAATATCGATGTTTTCAGCAAAAAGATTCATCATCATTTTTTGAAGAACACGATTCGTAATTCCTTTTTTCGTCAACTTTTCAGTACTCGGATAAACAGGAAATAATCCAAGCGGAATATTTTTAGCGTCTTCAACTAATTCAATTTCAGGATGTGTAATACTAAAATTATTATTGAACACATTTGGTTTTCCGTAAATCACAACTTCTTTGTAAAGATCATTTCTTAATTTCTCCTTTTGCCAAGAAGAAACTTTAAACCAAACTAATTCTAAAGTTCCAGTTCCATCTTGAAATTTCCCAACTAAACGTTTTACTTTTCCTTGGTTAATTTCTTCTAAACTAACAATTTTACCTTTCAATTGAATTTCGGCAGCTGTTGAAGAAATTTCAGAAATTTTATAGAATTTCGATTTATCAACATAACGAAAAGGAAAATGCTGTATCAAATCTTCGTATCTAAAAATTCTGAATTCACTTTGCAGTGTTTTAGCACGCTCAGGTCCAGCACCTTTTAAATATTCTATTGTTTTTTTTAATGGATTTTGATACATTTTTCTACTTTCGAAAGTCGCAATTTACCAAATTTTAACGATAAACAATGTCATCATTGTTACAAAATAAGCTCGTAGAATTGCTTTATATTTGTAACAAATTAGAATCAAATGAATTTAACAGAATACATCAACAAAGGTTTATCATACGAAGATTATATCACACGCGTTGAAGATGATTTGGAAAACGAAATCGAAAACGATGATCCGAAAGAATATGTACAATATTATGCTTTGGGATTGCAACGCATGAACAGAATTTTTAAAACATTCAGTTTAAATCCTGCTCAAGAAATACGCGTTAAATCAACTACAAATAATTTAAAATTATTAGTAATTACAGAAGGTTGGTGTGGAGATGCATCTCAAATTTTACCTGTTGTGGAGAAATTGGCAAATGCACTTCAAGTTTCGACGCATTATGTTTTACGTGATGAAAACATGGAGTTGATGGAAAAATACAAAACAAATGGTGCAGCTTCTATTCCGATTATTATTGGAGTGAATGATGAAAATGAAGAAGCTTTCCGTTTTGGTCCTCGTCCACAAGCTGGAATGGAAATGTTGGCGCGTTTCAAAAGTAATCCTGATACGTATTCAGCAGATGATTTTCACGAAGATTTACAAAAATATTACAACAATAATAAAGGTGAAGATATTGTAAATGAAATTTTAGATTTGATTGACGAAAACATCGGTAATTAATCATTTTTTTCTATTTGTTCAACTTGATATTTGTTCGCATCTTTGTGTAAGATTTTATTGAAAAAGAAAAATGAAAGGAAATAAGCAAATTATTTTTGCCATCGTTGTAGTTGTCGCTTTAGTCGCTATTATGTTTACGCCAATTGGTACATTTTTTAAAAGTAAAATGGAAGATAATAGCCACGTTGCTGGTTCTGATATAGAATTAACAGAAAGTGATTATGATATTGATTTAATTGGTCATAACGGCGCTGCGAATACAAACTTGATTGATTTCAAGAAAAGTGGTGAAGTTGTTTTCCTAAATTTTTGGGGAAGCTGGTGTCCTCCTTGTGTTGCAGAAATGCCAACAATTCAGAAATTGTATGAAGCAAAAGGACAAAAAGTAAAATTTGTATTGATTGCTATTCAGGATAAACCGACAGTTTTTAATCCTTTTTTGCAAAAAAATAATTATACAATGCCAGTTTATGAGCCAAATAGTCCAATTTCGAATAATATGTTACCAAAGGTTTTTCCAACAACTTATATCTTAAATAAAAAAGGTGAAGTTGTGTTGAAAGAAACAAAAACGAGAGATTGGAACGATAAAGAAATTAATGATTTATTAGATAAATTAATCGCTGAATAATTTCATTCAAAAAGATAAAAAACCGTTATTAAATGATTAATAACGGTTTTTTTTATATCTGTAATTTAATTTTCTCTCATCAATGCTAATTGCAATAAAGCAGTTGTTGTATTTTGATTACGTGTAGTAGCACTTACATTAAATAGATTTTCGAAAAAATTATTGGTCAATTTTGTTTTTCCGTAACCAGAAGGACAATACAAATAAACGACATCATCAGCAATAAAATATTGTTCATCTTCAGTTTTCGAATTTTCAACTTTTTCAGTATTTATTTCCTCAGGTTTATTGGCTAAAAATGTATAATGCAAAAACTCTTTATCGATGCTAAAATCCTTTAAGAATGGATTATTTTCGATGATGTTTTTTAATTTTTCGATGGTTAAAATCAAAATTGGAACTTCAAAAGATAAACTTTCTACAATTTTATCGTGAATTAAATCTCCAATTTCTTTGATATCAGTCAAATTTGTCGAAAAACTGCATTTCCACTTTGCACGTAAGTGGTAACATTTTCCAGTCTAAGTTCCTCTAAAAGTTTGGTTAAAACATCCATTTTGATGATTTTTTTACCACTCACATTTATACCTCTCAGAATTGCAATAAAAGTATTCATAAAACTATCTCTATTTACGAGAAACTTTGTTTAAAATTATGAAAATAAATATAATAGAAATTTTAAAACAAATCCCTAATTGTTACGATAATTTTGATAAATTAGCATCATTCTGAATAATAAAAAAACTAATAAAATCTATGACTACAAACAGATTAGAAGCTTTTAGCGATGGCGTTCTTGCAATTATTATTACCATTATGGTTTTGGATCTGAAAGTTCCGCTTGGAGATGATATAATGAGTTTGAAACCTTATATCCCAAAATTTCTGAATTATATTGTTCAGTTTTATTTATGTTGGAATTTATTGAAACAATCATCATCATCTTTTTCAGGCGATTGAGAAAGTAAATGGCGGAATTTTATGGAGTAATTTGCACTTGCTTTTTTGGTTGTCTTTATTACCAGTTTCCACAGGTTGGATGGGCGAAAATTACGACTCAACTTTTCCAGTTGCTTTTTATGGATTTGTCTTATTTATGAGCAGTGTAGCATTTATGATTATTGAAAAAATCGCTGTAAAACAAGAAGGAAAAGAATCAATAATTGGGAAATCTGTGAGTAGAAGTTTTAAAGAAATTTCTTCGAGTATTGGTTATTTGGCTGGAATCGGAATTTCATTTGTAAAACCAGAAATTGGTATTGTCATTTATGCTTTAATTGCTTTACTATGGCTAATTCCAGATAGAAGAATTGAAAAATCGATGCGATAATTATTGATAATTTTCCACAGAATCAATTAATTTTTGAAGAAGATTAGATGTAGAATCTTTTTCAAAATTTTTAAAAGATTGTCCTAACCATAAATTAGTAAACGCTGTATTTTCGTTCAATTTAGAAGCATTTCTCAACGGATTTGTTAATTTATTTTGATAAGGATAAGGTAAAACAAACTCAGAGTTTTCAAATAAATGAATAAATTCATTCTCAATTCCTCGTGCATATCTTCCAGAAAAACTTTTCGTCAAGATAATTTCACTTTCCCTTACATTTTTTAATCGTTCTTTTTCGAAGGATTTTAAAGCACTTTCATTGGAACACAAAAACAAACTACCAATCTGAAAAGCATCTGCACCCAATTGTTTAGCAGCCAAAAGTGTTTTCGTATCATAAATTCCACCAGCAAAAATCAACGGCTTTTTTACAACATCCTTTACTTGCGAAAACAATGAAAAGCCACCAATTTGAGGCAAAATATCTGGATTAAATGTTCCACGATGCCCACCTGCTTCAATTCCTTGTACACAAATCACATCAATATTCGATTTTTCCAATTGTATCGCTTCTTCCAGCGTTGTACAAGTCCCTATTAATGTCACATGATGTTCTTTAAGACGATTAATAGAATTATCGTCAAAATTGCCAAAAGTGAAACTCAAGATTTTGCACTTTTCTTGTAAAATTACTTCTATTTGTTCCTTATAACCATTTGGTTTTACAGCTTCAATCTCAGGAAAAACGATATCAAAGTTTTGTAGACGCGCAAGCTCAATTAACTTATTTTTTGTTGCATTATACTTTTGCTTTAATTCTGGTGTGATTTCAGGAATATCGTTCGCAAAAATATTGATAGCAAAAGGTTTATTCGTTAATTTTTTGGTTTGATAAATTCGCTTCAATGAATTTTCTGCATCCAAATCAGCAATTGGCAAAGAACCTAAACAGTTACAATTACTTGCTGCAGCAACCATTTCTGATGTCGTTACTCCAAACATTGGCGCTTGAATAATCGGATATTTTACGCCAAATAATGCTGTTAGTTCATTTTGCCAAATCATCTTTTTTTACTTTAAATTTTCTTTCAATTTAGGCATAAAAGCTTTTATCGCAGGAAGTAAATCCTCAAAAATTGGATTGTTTTTATTCTTCATAACCACTTCCAAAAACAACTTTAAACCTATTGCAAATTCTACTGATTGATTTTCATTTTCGAACGGATTTTTAGATTTTATCATTTCAATAATCTTAAAAATCTCATCATGATTCATAAAATCTAAAACGATTGGAGCCTGTAATGGTGCATCTTTGTCTAATAATTCGGTCTGTTCTAATGTTAATTTGTAGTGATTTCCTTTCTTTGTCATATCTCTAGTTTTTCCAAAACTAACAGATTAGAATTATCAAAAATCAAAATGATTATTCGTTTAATTGATTGATTAAATCAATAATATTTATTCAAAAAAAGAGTTACATTTCTGCAACCCTTCTTTTGTTATTTATCAACTCCTTGATTTACTTGCTTATGACGTTCATTCATTGCTTTCATTTCCGCCATAAATTCTTTGTCTGTCACAACTTTTCCCTTTGTTGGCAAAGTAATCACAATATCTTTATCTAAAATTTCGATTTCTTTCATTGTAAAAATAGCCTTGAACTCATCTTCTGACATTTCTGCTTTCACAATCAATCCTGGTAAATTTGCATAACGATAAGGACCATCTCTATAAGGTAAACTTGTTGTATACCACGCTATCACCTCTCTTCCTTCCTCATCTATTCCAACTGCTTTTGTCGCGTTATAACCTGCTATTTCTGTTTTTTCTTTTGTGATTTTCCATTGATAATCAAAGATTTTATCTTTAATCAAAAAGGTTTTCACGCCAAAATCTTTCACATTATAAAATTCATTTTTTTCATAATCTTTATATTGTGGATTTGCTTCTGCAGCAATAATCATCTGCACAATAGAATTGTCATTGGATTGATTATTATCAATTTTAATTTCAGGTTTGAAAGAAGACATTTTGCCATTACTTTCCAGCTCAAATTTCACCGAAATTCCGCGATCTATTTCACTTTTGAAACTCGCTTGATACGCAGCAGGGATACTACTTTTGATCTTATCGAAATCTAAAATAAAATCTGTGTTGTAGATTACTTTTATGTTCTCCTTTTTAGTTTGTGCAAAAGAAATAATAGACGAAATAGTTGTAAAACATACCGAAAATATAAGTTTTTTCATGTTATAATAATTTATGGTTTTGTTATTCTCAAAAGTAAAGAAACAAAGGTAATGAATTTGTTAAATAAGGCACAATAAATCATATCAGATTCATAAAATATAATTTAAAAATTTAACAATTTCCTAAAATTGAGAATCAAATAAATTGAAAGAATAAATATTACTTTTAAAATATATTGACGACCAAAATTTATGAAATTACAAAAAGGAATTACAGGTTTTGACTCCACTCCTAATATACAACAGAAGATTTAGAGAAAATTCTGAAAAGAATTAAATATCCATTTACCAAGACAGAAGTTATTCTGAAAATGAATGATTCTTACCCGTTGTGCATATTAAATAATTTGAGTTTTTAGATTATTAATATTTCGATTAAAGTATGTTTTATTAATGTACTGAACCAAAGTAAGTGCAGTAGTTTTAGCTAAAATTCTGGTTT